>JAEZID010000576.1 GCA_023416195.1 Pseudomonadota bacterium
GGTAGCGCAGCCCGCTGCGACTATGACGGGCACGACTCTCTGGGTTCCACATCCTTGGCCTCCTTGGCGGAGGCTCCTTGAATCACAACCGATTCATCCGACTCAACAAGTTCCTGGACGGGCTCTAAGCCTCCCAAGCCCGTACATCCGACGTTGTGTCTGCTAAATTCGCCGAAGTGAGAGACGGGAGCCATGCCATGGCCGAGATACACGACCTGATCGGCCGGATCGGCCGTGAACAGACGCTGCAGCTCTTCGATGGCGACGACGACCGGCGCCGCGTCGAGTGGGTCGCGTCGATCATGGGCGTCGAAAACCCAAAACGCTGGTACCTCCACGCCGGGCTGTGCATGGTGGCGCTGCCCCACAGCAAACCAAAGACGGCAACCGCCGAGCATGTCCTGAAGAATGGCCGGTTTACGCTCATCCTTCGGCCTGCACCCATCGGCACCAAGGAGGGGACCAACGAGGTCGAATACAGCGGGCTTCCCTATGGTCCGAAGGCCCGCCTGATCCTGATGTACATGCAAACCTACGCCTACCGCCACCGGACTCGCCGCGTCGTTCTGGGCGACTCCATGAGCGAATGGTTCCGGCGGCTTGGCCTGCAGGTGACTGGCGGCGGCAAGGGGACGATCAACGCGGTCCAGGAGCAGGCCCAGCGCATTGCCCGTTGCGCGTTTACGTTCATTGAGGAAAGCGCGAACGGCAAGGCAAGCCGCGTGCGTGACCAGAACTTGGTTCAAGGCCTGGAATTGTTCGCGCAAGACGATGACGACGACGATGCCGGGCCACAGCAGATTCCGCTGTTCGATGGTGACGCCCCTCCCCCCAAGCGGCGGCGTAAATTCAATTGGGTGCGCGAGATTGAACTGACCGCAGAATTCTACGAGCACCTTCTCGACAACAAAGTGCTGCTGCGGGAAGACGCCATCGGCAAACTGAAGGGGTCGAGCTGGGCACTGGACGCGTACACGTGGCTGGCCTACCGGCTGCGGTCGGTCGATAAGCCGACCAAACTGCGCTGGTCCCTGCTTCAGGAGCAGTTCGGCGGCGGGCCCATCAGCAACCCGCGGATGTTTCGTCCGATGCTGACGTCCGCCCTCAAGGACGCGTTGGCCGTCTACCCGGAAGCCGACGTCAGCATCGACGAGGAAGGCGTGACGCTGCGACCATCGCCGCCGCCGGTCACCACCGATTTCCATGTGATGAAAGCCATCGGCAGCCGATGACCCCGTCGGGGCGTGGCTTTACATTGGTGCGATGATGCCGCCCATATCGATTCCTGTCGGCTACGCGGAATAGCTTGCCGGTCTGAAGGCAGACATTCGTCAAGCGCGTCTTCGCGCGCCCTTGGCGGTCAACGCCGAATTGGTAATGCTGTATTGGCGGATCGGCCGCGACATTTTGGACCGCCAAGCGCGGGAAGGGTGGGGCGCCAAGGTCATCGACCGGCTTGCTGCAGACCTGCGCGCCGAATTTCCGGACATGAAGGGCCTTTCGCCACGGAACCTCAAATACATGAGGGCGTTCGCCGAGGCGTGGCCCGAGCTGGAAATGGTGCAACGGGTTGTTGCACGATTGCCCTGGGGCAGAACCTTGAACTCCTCGACAAGGTAAAGGACTCTGACACGCGGGTGTGGTACGCTTGGGCGGCGATTGAGAACGGGTGGAGCCGCAATGTCCTGGCCGTTCAGATCAACACCGGACTGCACGAACGCCAGGGACGCGCGATCACCAACTTTCAGCGGACGCTGCCGCCGCTGCATTCCGACTTGGCCGCCCAACTCCTCAAGGACGCCTATCAGTTCGATTTCCTGAGCATGGCGGAAGACGTCTATGAACGCCATCTGGAGGCCGCCCTGACCGAGCGCATCCAAAAACTACTTCTGGAGATGGGAAAGGGATTTGCGTTCATTGGCCGGCAATACCGTTTGAACGTTGGCGACCAGGATTTCTTTGTCGACCTGCTGTTCTACCACCGCAAGCTTCGCTGTCTGGTGGCGGTGGATCTTAAAATGGACGCGTTCAAGCCGGCGCACGTTGGACAGATGTCGTTCTACCTGACCGCTCTGGACGAGCTTGAGAAGCACCAGGACGACAATCCCAGCATCGGGTTGATCCTGTGCCGGGATCGCAACCGCGTGGTGGTCGAATACGCGCTGCGCAGCGCCCACAAACCGATCGGCGTAGCCAAATACGAGATCAACGTGGTGGAGGCCCTCCCCCCCCAGCTGCTGGACGCCTTGCCAACCCCGGACGAGATCGGCACGGCAGTCGGTGACGCGTTGAACGGTCCCGATGGTGACGCGTAGCGCCCAAGCCGTAGCGCCGCCATGGACACCTTTCAATATGCAAGGTGCCTTGGTTGTTTCCGGGCAGGCGCGGACCTGTCGCGACCACACCGTCTCAATGGGCGGGACCACCGATCTTGCCGCTCCTCAGAGCATTGTCGAAGGATTGGCGGCGCGCGAGCGCGCTCACGTGCCGATGCTCACACGGACAGGAAGTCTGGTCGACATCAAAAACCCAGCAAGCCTTCAAAGGCTGATTGCCCAGCGCTGCCAGGATCTGGCCGATTTGAAGCGACTGGGTCAATGACGGCAAAGCCGTGCGGGCGGGAGAATTTTGGACGGCAGGATGCACAGAAAGTGAACTTTGTGCGACGGAACGTCGCAGCATTGACGCTATGGAGCCTTTCCCGACTGCCTGCGACATCGCTTCTGGTCGCTCCCTCCGGTTCCCGTCATCGTTGAATTCCATGGACGGGAAGGAACGATCCCGTCAACACCAGGGGCAGTGTCCGCGTTATGCCCCCAATATGTATGATTAAAGAAGTGGAAGATTTTCCGCTTCATTCCTGAAATGAAACCCGCCGTCAGAAAATAAGAAAAGCACAAATCATGCGGACGTATGCTGAGTCACGAAAGAGCCATGCTTTGCTCGGCTTCTTCTTTTAATATTACATTAAAATTTCTGACGTGAACCTGATGTTGGTAAGCATATAAGAGAACACGCCAAAATGTTTGATAACGCCATGTGGCCTCGCATGACGGTGGAGGATTTCGTCCGCAAATGGGGGCGGTCTTCACTGGGCGAGAGCCAGGGATCGCACGAGCACTTCATCGACCTTTGTCATGTTCTGGGTGAGGCCTCTCCTGCCGAAGCCGACCCGTCGGCCACCGATTACTGCTTCGAGAAAGCGGTCGCGAAGACGGATCGCCGCCCCGGACGCGCCGACGTGTGGAAGCGTGGCTGCTTCGCGTGGGAGTACAAGGGGCCCGGCCGCAACCTGGACGCGGCCTACGCCCAGTTGCAGCGTTACGCACCGGCCCTTGCCAACCCGCCGCTGCTGATCGTCAGCGACATGGCGCGGATCCGGGTTTACACGAACTGGACCAACGCGGTCACGGTGACGCACGAGATCGGCCTTCAGGACCTGCTCGATTCCAGCCGGCGGGACATCTTGAAATGGGCCTTCACCGACCCGGACCGGCTGCGGCCCGGCCAGACGCGGGCCATGCTGACGGAGGAGGTCGCGGCCCGCTTCGCGATGCTGGCCGCCCGGCTGGTGGCGCGCCAGCACGACCGCTGGACCGTGGCCCATTTCCTGATGCGGTTGGTCTTCTGCATGTTCGCCGAGGACGTCGGCCTGCTCGGAAAGGGCCTGTTCACCCAGCTTCTGGACGAGGCCGCGCGCGATCCAGCCGAGTTCGTGCCCTTGGCGGAGCAGCTGTTCCGCTCCATGAAGGACGGCGGGCGCGTCGGGTTTGAAAAGGTCGAATGGTTCAACGGCGGCCTGTTCGAGGACGCGAGCGCTCTGCCGCTGGACCGGGACGACCTCGCCATCGTGCGCGAGGCGGCGCGGCTGGACTGGTCGGAGATCGACCCGACGATCATGGGCACGCTGTTCGAGCGCGGCCTGAGCCCGGAGCGCCGCCGGGTGCTGGCGCGCGAGGTGGTGCGGCGCGACCGGGAAGGTCGCTCCAAGGGGGCGGTGGGGGTCTACTACACGCCCGAGCCGACCATCATGAAGCTGGTCGAGCCGGTCATCACCCGTCCGTTGCGCCGGGAATGGGCGGCGGCGCGGGACCGGATCGTCACGCTGCTCGCCAAGGCCAGGGAGGCAGCGCCCAAGCAACGCGACCAGGCGCGTCGCAACGCGCAGGCGCTCTATGACCATTTCCTCAAGCGCCTGCGCCGGTTCCGCGTGCTGGATCCCGCCTGCGGCTCCGGCAACTTCCTGTATCTGGCGCTGCGCGAACTGAAGGACCTGGAGCACGAGGTGGTGATCGACGGGGAGACCTTCGGCTTTCCCCGCCAGCTCGAATTCGATCTGAAGGGCAACGAGCGCCCGAAGACCATCGGGCCGGAGGCGGTGCTGGGCATCGACGTGAACCCGTTGGGCGTCGAGCTGGCCCGCATCTCCGTCTGGATCGGCGCGATCCAGTGGATGCGCCTCCATGGCTACGACGTGCCGCGCAACCCGATCCTGCAAAGCCTGAAGACCATCGAGCAGAAGGACGCGCTCCTCGACCTGATCGGCGGGGAGACCCGCTGGCCCGATCCGCAAGCCCTCGCCGCCGCCGGGGATAAGGACGACAAGGACGGCGACGACGGGGAGCCGTACCGGATGGTCATCGTCGGCAACCCGCCCTTCCTCGGCGACAAGACGATGCTGGGCGAGCTGGGGGAGGAGTATGTGACGCGCCTGCGCCGCCTGTTCGAAGGCCGGGTGCCGGGTGCTGCGGACCTCGTCTGCTACTGGTTCGAGAAGGCGCGCGCCCTGCTGGAGGAGGGCCGGGTGGAGCGCGTCGGGCTGGTCGCCACCAATTCCATTCGCGGCGGCGCCAACCGCACCGTCCTCGACCGCATCCGCGCCGGCGGCACCATCGTGGAGGCGTGGTCCGACGAGCCCTGGACGGTGGACGGCGCCGCCGTCCGCGTGTCGCTGGTGTGCTTCGGCCCCAAGGGCCTGGACGAAACGCCCCGGCTGGACGGAAAGGAGGTGCCGGAGATCTTCGCCGACCTGACCGCGGGCGGCGTGGATTTGACGATGGCGAAGCCACTGGCGGAGAATGTCGGGGTGTGTTTTCAGGGGCCTGTGAAGGTGGGCGCTTTCGAAGTTCCCGGCAATCTCGCTCGTAAATGGTTGGCTGAACCGCTCAATCCCAATGGCCGGTCCAACATCGACGTCTTGCGGCCATGGCTCAATGGAATGGATGTTGTCCGGCGTCCTTCGGATATGTGGATTGTCGATTTTGGACAGATTTCCATGGAAGAGGCTTGCCATTATGAAGCGCCCTTCGCTCATGTGGAACGGCATGTGAAAAAATCGCGCGCTGAAAACCGGCGAGAACGCCGACGTGTCTACTGGTGGCAACATGGCGAAACCGCTTCGGGACTTAAAGCAGCGACTTCAAGTCTGAACCGGTGCATCATCACGCCGCGAGTTGCACGGCATCGCGTATTCGTGTGGTCGCATTCGGGCGTGCTTCCCGACAGTCGGTTAAACCTGATCGCCCGAGATGACGATGTGACGTTCGGCATCCTGCACAGTCGGGCTCATGAGTTGTGGTCGTTGAAACTTGGCGGCCGACACGGCGTCGGCAATGATCCCCAATACACACCGAGCACCGGATTCGAAACCTTTCCCTTCCCGGAAGGCCTCACGCCCGACCTCCCAGCGTCTACCTACGCCGACGATCCTCGTGCGAAGGCCATTACAGAGGCGGCACAGCGGCTGAACGAACTACGCGAGAACTGGCTGAACCCGTCCGACCTTGTGGAGGTGGTGGATGAGGTGGTGCCGGACTACCCGAAGCGCCTTCTGCCCCGCGACGAAGCCGCCGCCGCGATCCTGAAGACCCGCACCCTGACCAACCTCTACAACCAGCGCCCGGCCTTCCTGGCGAACGCCCACGCGGCCCTCGACGCCGCCGTGGCCGCCGCCTACGGCTGGCCCGCCGACATTTCCGACGAGGAGGTCTTGCGGCGCCTTCTGGCCCTGAACCAGGCAAGGCCGGCGGCGGATGCCGTGAAACGCCGGAAGAAGACCGCGAAGCCCGTCAACCGCGATCAATGGAATCTGCTGCTGCCGCTTGCGGGCGGCAAGCCGGCGCATTCCACCTCGGCGGAAACCCCCAAAACGGAAACGGAGCGCGCCACCGTATCTGCTCGCGCGACTCCTCGCCGGAGAAAGGCCGGATGACCGGGGTGGGGCATCGCCCAAACAAGAAGGGGCAGGCCGTGGCCTGCCCCGCATCTTGTGCCCGCCGAAGCGAGCTTGTTAACGGCTGGACCACGGTTTCCCATCGGCTAAAACAGGCAACGTTTCCAGCTTCGAAGAGAGTAGCAGAGCCCTTCACACGGTCAAGGGTTGTGATACGCTCCATCGCAAAGAGTTTCCGGC
>JAEZID010000307.1 GCA_023416195.1 Pseudomonadota bacterium
CCCTCCGCCAAGCCGCAGCACGGCCCACAGCGCGACCAGCGCGCAGGCGGCGGCCGTGCCGCCATAGACGATACCGGAAGCCTGCGGGAATCGCTTCGCCGCGACCCCCATCACCGCCATCGCGAAAAGAAAGGCGATTGCCGAGACGAGAAGGCCCAAGGGAGGAGAACCGTTCGGATTAAGCTTATAAACAGTAAGGATGTTTCTCGCGGAGGATGCAAGCGGAAAACATCCGTCGCGTTGCCGTTTCAAGCGACCATGCGCCGCAGGCCGTGGGCGAGCGAAAAAAAGCGGCTCGCCGAAGATCGGGAGCCGCTCGAAAGTCGATTTGGGAGGAAACGCAACCAAGTTGCTGAAGACCGTTCTACGCTCCAGCGCTGAAGGAATGGTTAACACGTTAACCAAAAATCTTCACCACGGTGATTTTTCTTCGCGGCAGGTTTAGCGCAAAAGAAAAGCGGCTCAGCCGACGATGCAGCGAGCCGCTTGAAAGTTTGGTTCGGGAGGAAACGCAACCAAGTTGCGGGCGAAGATATACGGTTGACATGGTTAACGCATGGTAAACATCGGGCAGATTTTCTTTGCCTTCTCTTTTTTGCGGGCGACTACCTCTTTATCGTAGCCTTGCGCAAGGGGTCGGACAATTGAAAGGCGGCCCGACGCCCGCAGCGTTGCCGACGATTCTGGGGCGCGCCAGCGCCGGCCCGGCCCCGTGGCCCGCGCCCCGGCATACCCCAGATCGCCACTGGCCGGGGGCGCCCCTTCGCGGTATAGGAGCCCCCTTCTCCTTCCAACAGCGTCCGGTCCTCCATGCTGTCCATCAGCCAGCGCATCGCCGACGAGCTTTCGGTTCGTGAATCCCAGGTCGCCTCGGCCGTCAAGCTGCTCGACGAGGGTTCCACGGTTCCCTTTATCGCCCGTTACCGCAAGGAAGCCACGGGCGGCCTCGACGACACGCAGCTGCGCACCCTTGAAGAGCGACTCGGCTACCTGCGCGAGCTGGAAGACCGCCGCGCCACGATCCTGTCCTCGGTGCAGGAACAGGGCAAGCTGACGCCGGAGCTGGAGCTTCAGATCAAGCAGGCGGACACCAAGACGCGCCTGGAAGACCTCTATCTGCCCTACAAGCCCAAGCGCCGCACCAAGGCGCAGATCGCCCGCGAGGCGGGGCTGGAGCCGCTGGCCGACCTTCTGCTGGCCGACCCGTCCAAAAGCCCGGAGGCGGAAGCCGCCGCCTTCGTCAGCGCCGAAAAGCAGGTCGCCGACGTCAAGGCCGCCCTGGACGGCGCCCGCCACATCCTGGTGGAGCGATTCGGCGAGGACGCCGAACTGGTCGGCCGCCTGCGCGCCATCATGGCCGAGAAGGGCGTCGTCACCTCCAAGGTGATCGAGGAGAAGAAGGCGGAAGGCGCCAAGTTCTCCGACTATTTCGACTTTGACGAGCCCTGGGCCAAGGTGCCCTCGCACCGCGCGCTGGCGCTGTTCCGCGGCCGGGCGCAGGGCGTGCTGGACATCCGCCTGGATCTGCCGGTCGAGGACGGCCAGCCGCACCCGGCCGAGCGGACGATATCCGCCCACACGGGAATCCGCGATCAGGGCCGCCCCGCCGACAAATGGCTGTCCGACGTGGTGCGCTGGACCTGGAAGCTGAAGATCGGCCCGCACGTCGAAACCGACCTGATGGGCGACCTGCGGGAGCGTGCGGAGGACGAGGCGATCCGCGTCTTCGCCCGCAACCTGCACGACCTGCTGCTGGCCGCCCCCGCCGGTCCGCGCACGACCATCGGCCTCGATCCCGGCATCCGCACCGGCGTGAAGGTCGCGGTGGTGGACGCCACCGGCAAGCTGCTGGACACCACGACCATTTACCCGCACCAGCCGAGGAACGACTGGGACGGCTCCATCGCCGTTCTGGCCGCCCTGGCGATCCGCCACAAGGCCGAGCTGATCTCCATCGGCAACGGCACCGCCAGCCGCGAGACCGACAAGCTGGCCAACGACCTGATGAAGCGCCATCCCGAGTTGAGCCTGACCAGGCTGGTGGTCAGCGAGGCCGGCGCGTCGGTCTATTCGGCGTCGGAAACGGCGGCGGCGGAGTTCCCGAAGCTGGACGTGTCCTTGCGTGGTGCCGTGTCCATCGCCCGGCGCCTTCAGGATCCGCTGGCGGAACTGGTGAAGATCGAACCGAAGTCCATCGGCGTCGGCCAGGATCAGCCCGACGTCTCGGCGGGCAAGCTGGCCCGCTCGCTGGACGCGGTGGTCGAGGACTGCGTGAACGCGGTCGGCGTGGACCTGAACACGGCGTCGATCCCGCTGCTGACCCGCGTGTCGGGACTGAACGAGACCATCGCCCGCAACATCGTGGAATACCGCGACCAGAACGGCGCTTTCCGCTCGCGCAAGCAGCTGCTCGACGTGCCGCGCCTGGGGCCGAAGACGTTCGAGCAGGCGGCCGGCTTCCTGCGCATCCGCGAGGGCGATAACCCGCTGGACACGTCGGCCGTCCACCCCGAGGCCTATCCGCTGGTCGAACGCATCCTGAAGAAGACTGGGCGGGATCTCGGTTCGGTCATCGGCGACGCGCGCTTCCTGCGCTCGCTCAACGCGGAGGAGTTCACTGACGAGCGCTTCGGCGTGCCGACGGTCGAGGACATCCTGAAGGAGCTGGAAAAGCCCGGCCGCGACCCACGCCCCGAATTCAAGACCGCCGAGTTCAAGGAAGGCGTGGAGGAGCTGAAGGACCTTCAGGTCGGCATGGTGCTGGAGGGCGTGGTCACCAACGTCACCGCCTTCGGCGCCTTCGTGGACGTGGGCGTGCACCAGGACGGTCTGGTCCACATCTCGCAGCTGTCCACCAGC
>JAEZID010000338.1 GCA_023416195.1 Pseudomonadota bacterium
ACTCGGCGACCGTCGGGCGCTCCACCTCGTCGCACTTGTTCAGGAAGGTGATCCGGAACGCGAAGGCGACGTCGTTGAAGATCTTGGCGTTCTCCGCCCAGGTGATGACCGTGCGCGGGCTCATCACCGTGGAGATGTCGCCGTTGATGAAGCCGGCGCGGGTCAGGTCGGCCAGCCGCACCATCGACGCGACCGTCTGGCGGCCCTTCTCGTCGGCGTATTCCGGCACCTTGGCGGCGATGATCTTCACCTCGGCGTCCAGCGGCAGGTAGTTCAGCGTCGCCACGATGTTCCAGCGGTCCATCTGGCCCTGGTTGATCTGCTGCGTGCCGTGGTACAGGCCGGTGGTGTCGCCCAGGCCCACGGTGTTCGCGGTGGCGAACAGGCGGAAGGCCGGGTGCGGGCGGATGACGCGGTTCTGGTCGAGCAGGGTCAGCTTGCCCTCGACCTCCAGCACGCGCTGGATCACGAACATCACGTCCGGGCGGCCGGCGTCGTATTCGTCGAACACCAGGGCGCAGGCGTGCTGCAAGGCCCAGGGCAGGATGCCTTCGCGGTATTCGGTCACCTGCACGCCGTCGCGCAGCACGATGGCGTCCTTGCCCATCAGGTCGATTCGGCTGATGTGGCTGTCCAGGTTGACGCGGATGCACGGCCAGTTCAAGCGGGCGGCGACCTGTTCGATGTGGGTGGACTTGCCGGTGCCGTGATAGCCCTGGACCATGACGCGCCGGTTGTGCGCGAAGCCCGCGAGGATGGCGAGCGTCGTGTCGCGGTCAAAGCGGTAGGCTTCATCGACGTCCGGCACATGCTCGGTGCGCTGGCTGAAGGCCGGCACCTGCATGTCGCTGTCGATGCCGAAGACTTGACGCACCGACAGGGTGATGTCGGGAACGTGGTCGAACAGGGCCGAACTGGCCTGCGTGGCTCCTTGAGAAGGCATGGGAGGTTCTTATCGTTCCAGCGAGTGTCTGAGGTCCAGGCGGCCCGGCCGGACGGGTCCGGCCAACCGACGGCGGTTATACACCATAACAGGCTTTCAGCGTGTTGTAGGCCTGATTGATCTCTTTCAACTTTTCCTCGGCCGCCTTGTCGCCCCCGTTGGCGTCGGGATGGTGAATTTTCACCAGTTCGCGGTAGCGGGCCTTGATGCGGGGGAAGTCGACCGGCGGGGTCAGCTCCAGGACCACCAGCGCCTCTTCCTCGGCGTTGCGGGCGGCTTGGCGGCGCTGCTTCTTCTCCTCGGACTCGGTCTGCCCGGCCTCGCGCCCGAATTCGAAGCTGAAGCCCTTCGCCGCGCGGTCGCGCAGGAACTTCTCCTGCACCGTCCAGAAGCCCAGCGGCCAGCTCGGCCGCTGCCAGGTGGTGTCGCGGCGGACCTCCGCCTCGATCTGGTCGGTGCTCATCCCGGCGTAATAGTCCCAGGCGCGGTTGTACTCGCGCACATGGTCCAGGCAGAACCAATAATAATCGTTCAGTTGCAGGCGGTTCTTCGGCGCCCGGTATTCGCCTTCGCCGGCGCAGCCCGGATGGTCGCACGCGCGGGTCGCGGGGCGGGGCCGGTCGAAGCTGCTGAAGTCATAGCGGGCGCGCTGTCTGCTCATTGTCGAAGTATGGGAAGAGGCACCCATTCTGGCAAGCATGCCAAGGTGGCGGGCGCCATGCCCTTACGCCGCCTTGACACGGGCGCGGCCACGGCCCCACCTCTGCGGCGCACGAACCGTCACCGGAGAACACCCCCATGGAATACGCCGACCGCATCCGCCGCAAGCTGACCGAGGCGCTGGCCCCCGAACGCCTGGACGTGGTGGACGAATCCGGCCGCCACGCCGGTCATGCCGGCGCCCGCCCGGAAGGCGAGACGCATTTCCACGTGACCGTCGTCTCCGCCGCCTTCGCCGGCCGCTCGCGCATCGACCGCCAGCGCATGGTCTATGGCCTGCTCGCCGAAGAAATGGCGGAGCGGATCCACGCTCTCGGCCTGACCACGCTCACGCCGGACGAGGCGCGTTGACGAGTAACGTTCACGGCCTCTCCGCTCCGGCCGGACTTCGGTTGGAGTAATTGCATACATACGCATGCAACCATTGAGGGTTGATTTTGTCTTATAAGCATAATTTTAATACGGCAATGGTTGCAATTCTCGCGGTATTTAGTACAGTGCGGTGTATGCAGCCAGTTATCGCGCCGTGATCGACGCATCCCTCGCGTTGTCCGGCGGCTTGGTGGAGAGGGCGTCGGATGGCGAAGCGTGGGCCTAAGAAGCGGGTAACCTCCACGACCTCCTTGGGTGTGGAGCCGCTGAAAAGCCAGAACATCATGGTCGGCGGTCACCGCACCAGCATGCGGCTGGAGCCGTCCATGTGGGACGCGCTGGAGGACATCGCCCGCCGCGAGTGCATGACGATCAACAAGCTCTGCACCTCGATCAAGGAGCGGATCGACCAGCAGGCGCAGATGCGCGGCATCCCCGCCGAAAAGGCGGAGGTGACGCTGACCTCGGCGGTGCGCGTGTTCATCGCCGCCTATTACCGGCGCGCCTGCACCGAGGATGGGCATGTGCGCGCCGGTCATGGCGGAAGCGATCCTTTTCTCGGCACGCCGTTCGAACTGCCGCCGAATCCCGACGATGTGGAGCCCTCCACCGGCACCGCCAACGCCTCCGGAACCGAACCGGGCTTCCCCGCGCCGGGCAAGATCTCCGCCCATCCCGGTTTCACCCAAGCCCGCTGGGAGCCCTAAGCCCCTCCCCACGGCAAAGAAAAAGGCCCTTTCCCGTCGGGAAAGGGCCTTATTCGTGTCGGCGGCGCTTCAGTCGGCCGCCTGCTCCTCTTCGGCGGTGCGGTCGCCGGTGTAGTGATCCGGCCACTCCTTGCGCACGATCTCGCCGCTGCTGTCGAAGATGTGGCAGGTGTTCAGCAGCACCGGGCGCTTGGCGCGCAGCGCGTCTTCCTTACCCTCGGCGCGGGCCTTCGCCGCCTTTTCGCGGGACAGGAGAGGATAGATGGTCTGGAAGGCCGTGGTGGCGATCGGCCCCAGCAGTTCCACCAGATGCGTGCAGCCCTGCGTGCCGCCCAGCCGTTCCTTCACCGCGCGGGTCCAGCCGGGGCCGATCTTCAGCCCGACGAGCCGCTGGAAGTTGGGCGTGACCGCGCCGCAGGTCCGGTAGGGGCTTTTCTCGGTGACCGCTTCCACGGCGTGCACGGTCAGGTCGTTGTCCACCGTCAGGCGCAGCCACATGCCGTGCACCGGGTCGCCGGGGACGATTCGGCCGCGCTGTTCGGTGTGGAACTCATAGGCCTTCACGTCGGTCAGATGGCCTTCGACGTCCCACAGGCCGTCGCTGCGGCGATACCCCTGGCAGGTGACGGTCCGGGTGTGGATCGGTTCGCGCTCGGCGGGGGCGGACAGGGGCATGGAACTCTCTAACACGGATTTCGGCGGCCATCCCGCCGCGGTCATTCCACCGTCACGGGCTGCCGCGAATATCGGAGGGGCCGGCGCGCCGGTCAAGCCGGCCCCCTTGCAATGCAGCATTACGGAGACGCGCTGGCGGAGTAGTTCGATCCGAAGATGAAGGCCTCGCGGTCCTTGATCTCGTCCTCCAGATGCGCCCGCACCACGGCGAACAGGTCGCGAATCGAGACGATGCCCATGACCTCGCCCCCCTTCACGACCGGCAGGTGGCGGTAATGGTGCCGCTCCATCAACTCCAGCGCCTCGATGGCCTGGGCGTCGGGCTCCAGCGTGTCGGGGTCGGGGGTCATCACCTCGGCCAGGGGCGTGGCGGCCGGATCGCGCCCGGCGGCGACCACGCGGGAGGCAAGGTCGCGCTCGGTGAA
>JAEZID010000460.1 GCA_023416195.1 Pseudomonadota bacterium
TGCCCACCGTGCTGCTGTACGACCCCGCCGCCGGCGCCCCCCGCCTGCCGCAGGGGCCGATCCCGGTCAGCCGCCCGGTGCGGCGGTCGGCTCTGATCCGCGCGGTCGCCGCCGCCGCCGGGCGCGCCCCGGACATTGCCAGCCTGGACGCCGTCATTGAAGACGCCGCCTTCGACGATGCGGCGCTCCCCCCACCCCCGAGCGTGCCCGAGCGGACGCCGCCCGCCGCCCCGCCGACACCGACGCCGACACCGACACCGACACCGACACCGACGCCGGAGGACGCCCACGCCCAGGGCCGTCTGATCCTGGTGGCGGAGGACAATCCCATCAACCGCAAGGTCGTGCAGATGCAGCTCCATTCGCTGGGCTACACGGCGGAGCTGACGAACGGCGGCGCCGAGGCGCTGGCCGCGATGCGGAACAAGCGCCACGCGCTGCTGCTGACCGATATCCAGATGCCGGAGGTGGACGGCTTCGAGCTGACCCGCCGCATCCGCTCGGCGGAGCGGGCCGGCGGCGAACGGCTGCCGATCATCGCGATCACCGCCAACGCGGCGCCGGGGGACGTGGAACGCTACCTCGCCGCCGGCATGGACGCCGTTCTGAGCAAGCCGCTCGACCTCACGCAGCTGGCGGCGGCGCTGGCCCGGCACATGCCAGCCGTAATCGAAACGAAAGCGCCCGAGACGAAAGGGGCCGAGGCGAAGGCCGTCGAGAGCAAACCGGCGGCAACCGTTTCCGCCGCCGTTCCGAACGAGCCGCCGGCCATCGACCTGACCGCGCTGCGCCAGCTGTGCGGCGACGACCGCGCCCTGATCGAGGAGCTTCTGGGCGACTTCGCGACCGTCAGCCGCAGCATCATGAACGAACTGGCCGCCGCGGTCGCCGGGCAGGACGCCGCGCGGGTGCGCGGCTGCGCGCACAATCTGAAGGGCTGCTCGCGCAACGCCGGGGCGGCACCGCTGGCACGCGCCGCGCAGGAGTTGGAGCGGGCGATCGGCGACGGCGCCGCCTGGCCCCGCCTGACCGCGCTGGCCACCATGGCGGACGAGGCGCTGAAGGATGTGGAGCGGTTCGTCCGGTCCTTTTGAGATCCGCCGAACGGGGAGGACTTGTCACACCCGGCGGGGTTGCGCCGGGACGCCGGAAGGCGAAAGATGGACGCCCGTGTCTTCCCGCGTGAGACGCCGATCATGGGCCTGCCGTCCGCTTCCGACCTCCGGGACGCCTACCTCCGCGACGGCTTCGTCGTGGTGCGCGGCGTGTTCTCCGCCGACGAGGTGGCGGAGATCGCCGCCGCCTTCGACCGGCAGTACGAAGCGGGCCTGACCCACCCGCGCAGCTTCCGCCATGGCAACTTCCACGTCCGCGTCGCCGACGATCCGGTCATCGGCCGCACGGTGCGCATGGTGCAATGGCCGTCCTACGGCGACGGCGTGCTGAACGGCGTCCGGCAGGACCGGCGGATGCTGCATCTGGTCGAGCCGCTGATCGGCAACGACGTCAAGCAGATCATCAACCAGATGCACTGGAAGCCGCCGGGCGCGGCGGCCGGCGACTACGCCTTCCACCAGGACAGCCGCTTCCGCCGCCCGCGCGAGGCGTACCGGAACCTGGGCACCTCCTACGTGCAGACCGGCATCGCCGTGGACCCGCACAGGGCGGACAGCGGGGCGATGCGGCTCTATCCCGGCAGCCATTTGCTGGGCGACCTCGCGCTGACGCCGCGCGGCAGCATCCTCGGCACCGGCATCGCCGAGGACGCGCTGGAGCGGCACGGGCTGGACCCGGCCAAGCTGGTCGATTTCACGATGGAGCCGGGCGACGTCGGGCTGTGGCACCCCCACACGATCCACGGCTCGGCGGCCAACCGTTCGACGCGCGACCGGCGGCTCTACGTCAACGGCTATGTGCGGGCCGAGGACTGCGACCGGGGCGAATGGACGTGGCGCCACGGCCAGCCGGTGCCGCTGGGCGACCCCGTTCTGGTCCATTTCGAGGATCTGCACCTGCGCCCCGAACCGCATTACCTGGACGAGGGCGCGTACGGCGGGTGATGCCAAGGCTCCTTCGATTGGGGTATCCTGCGGGCGATGAAACGCCCGCTCGCCGCACTTCTCCTGTTGCTCGCCCTTCCGGCCGCCGCTCCTGCCGCTGCCGCCCCTGCCGCTGCCGCCCCTGCTGCTGCCGAAGAGTCGCCGGTGCCCACGCTGGGGATCGAGCTGACGCCCTACGGTGCCGTGCGGGCGGGCAACCGGACGCGGGCGATCCCGGCCTGGACCGGCGGGCTGACGCAGCCGCCCAACGGTTCCGCGCCGGGGCGGCATGTCCCCGACCCGTACGACGAGGATGGGCGCTGGTTCACGGTGGGGCCGGCGGACATCGACCGCTACAGGGTGCGGCTGTCGGCGGGGCTTCAGGCGCTGTTGCAGAAGCACCCCGGTTCCTTCGAAATTCCCCTGTTCCCGACCCGGCGCAGCGCCGCCTTTCCGCAGCGCGTCTATGACGAGACGCTGGAGAACGCCAAGCGCGCCAAGCTGGGGGAAAACGGGCTGGCGCTGAGCGGGGCGAAGGTCGGCGTCCCCTTCCCGATCCCGGCCAACGGCGTGCAGGCGATGTGGAACCACATCCTGCGCTGGCGCGGCGAGACGGTCAGCCGCACCAGCGCCACC
>JAEZID010000479.1 GCA_023416195.1 Pseudomonadota bacterium
GGCTTCCAGCCCAACTGGGAGGCGCTGGACCGCATCGTCGCGACCGCGCGGGAGCACGGCACGAGGGTGGCGGTGGTCATCACCCCCTTCTATCCGGGCTACATCAAAAAGGTCAGCAACTTCGACGCCTTCTTCGAGGATCTGAAGCGCCGCCTGCCCCCGGATGTGTCGGTCATCGACGCGCGCCACGCCGTGGAGGGCGACGAGCATTTCGCCGACGCCCTGCACATCAACCATGAAGGCGTGCGCGTCATGCTGGCGCACATCGAGGATCGGCTGCGTCCGCTGGGCAACTGCCCGGCCGACGCCATCGCCCAGCTGGGCACCCCCACCATCGAGCACGCGGCGGCCCGGCCTTGATCCTGAATCCCCTCTCCCGGCCCCGCCGGGAGAGGGGGCCGGGAGAGGGGGCCGGGAGATGGGAGTGCACAGCCCCCTACCGCTTCCCGCGCTGTTTGTCCCCGGTCTCGATCTTTTCCACGTCCACCTCGGTCTTCCGCGCCGTCTCCTGGACGGTTTCCTGCCGCTCCGTCGTCGTCTTGGACAGCTCGACCTCGCCGATCAGGCGGGCGGCCTTGCGGACCTTGGCCTCCTCGGCGGTTTCGGTCATCTCGACGCTGGTTTCCTCGAAGGCCCGCTCCGCCTCCTCCGGGCTCAGTTCGCGGTCGGCTTCGCGGTGCCGGACGCGAACCTTTTCCTCCTCCAGGTTCAACCGTTTCTCGACCGGCTGCTCCGTCACATGGGTGCTGGCACGCACGCCGCCGCGAACGACCCGGCGCTTGCCGATCTGAACCCGTTCCTCGACCTCCGGAAGGGTCTTCTTTTCCCGGCCCCGCTTATCGGCCTCCTCCTCGTTCACGTCCGAATAGGCGTCCACGGCGTGGGCATCGGTTTCCTCCAGCAGGGCGCGGATGTCCTCGGCCCGCTCGTCCTCCACCTCGACGGCGATCACCGCCGCCCCCTTGGCGACGGCTCCGGAGAAGGCCTCGCCGTCCTCCTCGTCGATGCCGAGGTCGGCCAGCTTGCGCACCATGTCCTTGTGATGGGTGTCGAACAGCTGGATGCTCCCGGCGGGACAGCCGTTCTTCGTCAATTCGCCACGGGCGCGGCGCGCCGGTTCGGGCGTCTGGTACAGTCCGATCACGGTGGTCGTCATGGGTCGTCTCCTAAGCTCGTGCTGCGGCTCGTGCCGGTCGGGCGGCGGCGGGGCTTCGGCCTGCCGTTCCACCTCGACCTCGGTTCGACGGACGTTCACGCGGTCGCGGACGTGGTGCGTGGTCCGCCTGCGCGTCACCCGCACCTCCTCGACGAGGCGGAGGCGCTTCACCACCACCGCCACCTCCTCGATCACCGGAATGACGGTGGTGTCGCCCTCCTGCCGCTCGGCCACGGGGGCGTCGATCCAGCGCCCGACCGGGACACGCTCCACCACGATCTCCTCCGACACCAGCGGCGTGTCGATCTCCTCGACCTCCTCGTGGACGCGCCGGCGCACATGCACGGTCCCGGTGCGGCGGGCGTGCTTTTCGATTTCGACCATTTCCTGAACGACGGGTATGACGACGCGCTTCGGCTCGGCGTCCGTGGTCATGGCGGAGTCCTCGTGGATGGCGGGAATGCCGGAATTCGCCCGGCGTTGCGAAGCGTCAACCGCGTGCAGTCCCACCAACAGGACGAATTCCACCCCGTTCCGCACCTGCGAACGGCAATATCGGCGCCCTGGACACCGCTATTTCGAGCGCGTCCTCAAACTCGTCCGCCCGATCTGTGCTTCGGGAATACGGACAGGCGTTGCGGGGGTGCGCATCAATCCCGCGCGTCGTCTGTCGCCGCAGCGCACCATCGCCTGTGAACACCCGGGGCGGGACAACGAACCGGGTGTCCCGCCCCCATCTCAACACAGCCCGCTCAATACAGCCCGCCGGTTCCCACAGTGGCGGCGGACGGCGCCGCCGGGGCGTTCGGCGCCCCGAAGCCCGGAGCCGCCCCGAATCCGCCGGGCGCCGCCGAGGGATCGCCGTAGCCGGAGCCCGGCACCACGGCGCCGCTCCAGCCGCCCACGCCGCCCGCCTGCCCTGACCCGTCGAGCACCAGCTGCTGCCGCTCGGGGTTCGGCTCGGTGCCGGGGATGAAGGCCTCCCAGATCGCCTTGCGCTCGCCGGGTTGGGCTAGTTGGCCGGTTTCCGGGTTGACGCGGACGAGGCGCAGGCCGCGCGGCACGCGGAACGGGGTGGCCGGCTTGTCCTTCAGCGCCTCGCCCATCACATCCTTGAAGATCGGCACGGCGGCCGAACCGCCCGTCTCCCTCGGCCCCAGCGAGCGCGGCTGGTCGAAGCCGATGTAGGTGCCGACGACGAGGTCCGGCGAGAAGCCGACGAACCACGCGTCCATGCTGTCGTTGGTGGTGCCCGTCTTGCCGGCCAGCGGCTTGCCGAGCGACAGCAGCTTGGTCGCCGTGCCGCGCTGCACCACGCCTTCCAGCATGGAAACCATCTGGTAGACGGTTCGCGGGTCGGCGATCTGCTCGCGCGTGTCGGCCACGGCGGGCACGGCCACGCCGTCGCGCCATTCCACGCCGGCGCAGCCGTCGCACTGGCGGTTGTCGTGGCGGAAGATGGTCTTGCCGGTGCGGTCCTGAACGCGGTCGATGAAGGTCGGGACGATCTTCTTGCCGCCGTTCGCCAGCATGGCGTAGGCGGTGGTCATGCGCAGCACCGTCGTCTCGCCGGCACCCAGCGACATCGGCAGGTAGGGCTGGAGGTTGTCCACGATGCCGAACGTCTCGGCGGTGGCCTTGACCTTGTCCATGCCGATGGCCTGGGCGAGACGCACGGTCATGACGTTGCGCGACTTCTCGATGCCGGCGCGCAGCGGCGTCGGCCCGTAGAACTCGTGGCTGTAGTTCTCCGGCCGCCAGATCGGCTGGCCGTGGCCGGGGTCGTATTCGAACGGCGCGTCCATGACCAGCGAGGCCGGGGTGAAGCCCTGGTCCAGCGCCGACAGGTAGACGAACGGCTTGAAGGAGGAGCCCGGCTGCCGCATCGCCTGGGTGGCGCGGTTGAACACGCTGATGTGCGGGGAGAAGCCGCCGACCATGGCAAGCACGCGGCCGGTGTGCGGGTCGAGCGCGACAAGGCCGCCCTGGACCGCCGGGATCTGCCGCAGCGCGTAGGTGGCGGGCGGCAGGTCCTTGCCCTTCTCGTCCTTGGCGACCGGCTCGACCAGGATGATGTCGCCCAGCTTCGCCGCGTCGGACGGCCGGCGGATCTCGGGACCGATCCGCTCGCCCTCCTTCCAGGCGCGCGCCCAGCGCAGCTCGGCCAGCGGCACGCGCCCGCGCGACCCGTCGGCCAGCCCGATGTCCAGCGCGTCGGCCAGATCGTCCTTCAGCACGACGGCCAGCTTCCAGCCGTCGGCGCCCGGCGGCACCGGCATGGCGGCCAGCTTCTTCGCCCAGGTGTCGAAATTGTCCATCTTGCCGACCGGGCCGCGATAGCCGTGACGGCGGTCGTACTGGATCAGGCCGGTGCGCAGCGCCTTGGTCGCCGCCTCCTGCATCGTCGGGTCCATGGAGGCGCGCACCGACAGGCCGCCCTCGTAGAGCGCCTGTTCGCCGTACAGCTTCACCAGCTCGCGCCGGACTTCCTCGGCGAAATACTCGGCGGTCACATACTCCTGCTCGTCGCGCTTGCGCACGGCCAGCGGCCTGGCCTGGGCCGCGCGGGCCTCCTCGGGCGTGATGTGGCCGTCCTCGGCCATGCGGCCGATCACCCAGTTGCGGCGCGCCATGGCGGCGTCGCGCTGGCGTTCGGGGTGGTAGTTGCTGGGCGCCTTGGGCAGGGCCGCCAGATAGGCCGCCTCCTCGATGTCCAGCTCGTCCAGGGCCTTGTTGAAGTAGTTCAGCGCCGCCGCCGCCACGCCGTAGGAGCGGTAGCCGAGGAAGATCTCGTTCAGGTACAGCTCAAGAATGCGGTCCTTGGTGAAGGCGCGCTCGATGCGCACGGCCAGGATCGCTTCCTTGATCTTGCGGTGGAAGGAGACCTCGTTGGTCAGCAGCATGTTCTTGGCGACCTGCTGCGTTACGGTCGAGGCGCCGACCGGCCGGCGGTCGCTGCCGAAATTCTCCACGTTGGTCAGGATCGCGCGGGCGATGCCGATGGGGTCGATGCCCTTGTGCTCGTAGAAGTTCTTGTCCTCGGCGGACAGAAAGGCGTTGATCACGCGCTTGGGCATGGCGTCGATGGGAACGAACACGCGCTTTTCCGACGCGAATTCGGCCAGCAGCCGCCCGTCGCCGGCGTGGACGCGGGTG
The DNA here is from genome assembly GCA_023416195.1 of Pseudomonadota bacterium. Classification (GTDB taxonomy): domain Bacteria; phylum Pseudomonadota; class Alphaproteobacteria; order Azospirillales; family Azospirillaceae; genus Azospirillum. Next base: position 4,313 of record JAEZID010000479.1, read on the forward strand.
GTCACCGGCGGCTGGTAGTTGGCCAGCTTTGTGTAATCCGGCAGGTCGCGGTCGTAATAGTCCAGCACATAGACGAGCCCCCCGGCACCGACCAGGACGAGCATCACGAGGGCCATCAGAACGGACAGAATCAGGCGCATGACAGTTCCCAAACAGGCAAGGCGGCACGCCATCGTTCCCATCGCCAAAGCAATGGAGAGCGGAACGACGGGGACCGTCCGAACGGCGGCAT
>JAEZID010000488.1 GCA_023416195.1 Pseudomonadota bacterium
CGGCGTTGGGAGTGGGACATCGCTCCGGCGCCGGAACAGGACCGCACCCGTGACCTGCGGCATACGGTCGGCGCCTGGTTCGATGTGGCGGGGTTCGCGCTCTCCTGCTGAGCCGCTTGGGCTCGATTCACCCAGGACAGGAGAGCCGGCATGGGTGCCGACAAGACGAATCCGCAGCTCGACCTTGGCATTCCCAACAGTGATGAGGCCGGGCGGGACGGCGCGCGCGACAAAGGGTAGGGAGGAACGTTGTCGGGAACGCGGCGTTGAGGCTCATTGAACGAGAGCCCTCCGCACGCCCTGCAACGCGGAACGGACTCCGCAGCGGGGAGGACGGAGCATGCTCCAGCTATCCGAATCGCAGGTGCGCCTTGGGCTCTCGGCTCCGGACAAGGCCGAAGCGATCCGCATCGCCGGCCGCGCCATGGTGGACAGCGGCCTGATCGACCCCGGCTACATCGACAGCATGCTGGGGCGCGAGAACGTCGCCGGCACCTATCTGGGCAGCGGCATCGCCATCCCGCACGGCCTGCCCGAGGCGCGCGACCTGGTGCGGCGGACAGGCGTGGTGGTCGTGCAGTTCCCACAGGGCGTCGATTGGGGAACGGGCGAGTTGGCCCGGCTGGTGGTCGGCATCGCCGCCAAGTCGGACGAGCACATCGCCGTCCTGCAACGGCTGACCAGCGTCCTGGGCGATCCGGCGGAGGCCGAGCGGCTGGGCACCACCCGCGATCCGCGCGACGTGATGGCGGTGCTGAACGGCACCGGCGCTGCTTCCGAACCGATGGCACCGGCCTCGGTGGCCGGCGAATCCATTCAGGTCACGGCGCCGGTGCCGCACGGCCTGCACGCCCGGCCGGCCACGGTGCTGGTCGAGGTGGCCAAGCGGTTCCGGGCGGACATCGCCGTGCGCCATGGCGAGGACGTGGGCAACGCCAAGAGCCTCGTCTCGATGCTGCGGCTGGGGGTGTCGGGCGGGCAGCCGATCACCGTCACGGCGGCGGGCGACGACGCCGGGGCGGCGCTGGCGGCCATCCGGGCGGCGTTCGAGGCCGGGCTGGACGAGCCGACGGTGGCCGAGACGCCGGCAGCACCCCCCGCGCCGGCCCGAACGGCGGTGGTCGATCTGGGCCCGGTGGATTTGGACTATGACGGGCGGGTGGTGGCCGGGATCTCGGCCTCGCCCGGCGTGTCTATCGGTTCGGTCTGGAAGTTCCAGCGCGAGGAATTGACCGTCGCCGAAACCGCCCCGGATCCGGCGGTGCAGCACGTCCGCCTGGATCAGGCCCTGGCCGGAGCGGCGGCCGATCTGCGCAACCTTCATGAGGAGTTCTGGAAGAAGGCCGGCGCCGCCAAGGCGGCCATCTTCAAGGCGCATCTGGAGTTGCTCGACGATCCGGAAATGGCCGCCGACGCCCACGCCCGCATCGACCAGGGCTACAGCGCCGGCTGGGCGTGGCGGGAGGTGTACGAGGAGCGCGCGGGCGTGCTGGCGCAACTCGCCGACCCGCTGCTGGCCGGGCGGGCCGCCGACCTGCGCGACGTCGGCCGGCGGGTGCTGCGCCTGCTGGCCGACGCGACGGAAAGCGTGGCCGACCTGCCCGACCATCCGGTGATCCTGCTGGCCGAGGATCTGGAGCCGTCCGACACGGCGAAGCTGGATCCCGCCATGGTGCTGGGGCTGTGCACGGCGGGCGGCGGGGCGACGTCCCACACCGCGATCATCGCGCGCTCGTTGGACATCCCGGCGGTGGTGGCGGCCGGGCCGTCGGTGCTGGATCTGGAGAACGGGCGGGAGGCCATCATCAACGGCGACGACGGCGTTCTGGTCGTGGACCCCAGCGAGCGCGACCGGAGCCGCGCCGCCGCCGCCCGCGTCGCGGTGGGCGAGCGGCGCGAGGCCGAGCGGCTGGACCGCTACAAGCCGGCGATTACCACGGACGGCAAGCGGGTGGAGGTCGCCGCCAACATCTCCGACCCGGCGGAGGCGGCCGGCGCCATCGAGGCCGGCGGCGAGGGCGTCGGGCTGATGCGGACGGAGTTCCTGTTCCTGCAACGCGATTTCCCGCCGGACGAGGAGGAGCAGTTCGAAGCGTATAGCGGCATGGTGCGGGCGATGAACGGGCTGCCGATCATCCTGCGCACCCTGGACATCGGCGGCGACAAGAACGTCCCGTACCTGCGCATGCCGGCGGAGGCGAACCCGTTCCTCGGCGTGCGCGGCATCCGCCTGTGCTTCGAGCGGGAGGACCTGTTCCGCACGCAGCTGCGCGCGATGCTGCGCGCCTCGGCGGACGGGCCGGTGCGCATCATGTACCCGATGATCGCGGCACCGTCCGAACTGGCGAAGGCCAAGGCGATCACCGAGGAGGTGCGGCGGGAGATCGGGGTGGAGCCGGTGGAGCTGGGCATCATGATCGAGGTGCCCTCGGCGGTCATGATGGCCGACCGGCTGGCGCGGGAGGTCGCCTTCTTCTCCATCGGGACCAACGATCTGACCCAGTATGTTCTGGCGATGGACCGGGTGCATCCGGTGCTGGCCCCGCAGGCGGACGGCCTGCACCCGGCCGTTCTGCGCATGGTCGAACGCACCGTTGCGGCGGCGAAGGGAGCCGGGATCTGGGTCGGGGCCTGCGGCGGCGTCGCGGGCGACCCGGCCGGGGCGGTGCTGCTGTCGGGGCTGGGCGTGGCGGAGCTGAGCGTCGCCATTCCCGCCGTGCCCTCGGTCAAGGCGCGCCTGCGCGGCATCGCCATGGCCGACGCGGAGCGGGTGGCGCGGGAGGCGCTGGATTGCGCCGACGCGGCCGAGGTGCGGGCGCTGGTCCGGGAGCGGTTCGCGGGCGCGGGAGGGGCGGCATGACGCAGGCGATCGGCGTCGTCACGGTCACGCTGAACGCGGCGGTGGACCAGACGCTGGACGTGCCGGGCTTCACGGCGGGCGCGGTCAACCGCGCGGTGGCGGAAACACGGACGGCCGGCGGCAAGGGCATCAACGTGGCGGCCTTCCTGTCCGCCGTCCTGTCCGGCGGGCCGGTGCCGGTCACCGCCACCGGGTTTCTGGGCGAGGACAACGCCTCCGTCTTCGAGGCTCTGTTCCGCCGCCGGCACATCCGCGACCGCTGCCTGCGCCTGCCCGGCAACAGCCGGGTCAACGTCAAGGTGGTGGACCGCGAAGGGCGCTCGGTCACCGACATCAACCTGCCCGGCCTGCATGTGCCGGCGGAGGCATGGCGGGGTCTGATGACGACCGTGGACGACCTCGCCACGCAGAACGGGACCTTCGTGCTGGCCGGCAGCGTCCCGGCGGGCGTGCCGGAGACGGCTTACGCGGATCTCGTGCCCCGCCTGCGCGGGCGCGGCGCCTTCGTGGCGGTGGACGCGAGTGGGGGGCCGTTGCGCCATGCCGTGGCGGCCAAGCCGGACATGGTGAAGCCCAACGCGCATGAACTGTCGGAGCTGCTCGGCCGCCCGCTGGCCGGGCGGGACGCGGTGGTGCGGGCGGCGCGGGAGTTGAACGAGGCCGGAATCGCGCTGGTGGTGGTGTCGCTGGGGGCCGAAGGCGCCGTGTTCGTCGAGGGCGGGCGGGCGCTGCTGGCCGTGCCCCCGCCGGTCGAGGTCGCCAGCACGGTCGGCGCCGGGGACGCCATGGTGGCGGGCGTGATCGCCGCCCGGCTGAAAGGCGGGGATGACGGCGGAGATCTGGAGGCTTGCGCGCGGCGCGGCACCGCCTTCGCGGCGGGAACGCTGTCGCGGCTGGGGCCGGAACTGCCGCCGCCGGAGCGGATCGCGGAGCTGATGCGGGCGGTGCGGGTCGAGGCGTTGTGATTCTCCCCTCCTGCGGCTTTCTCCCTCTCCCCTCTGGGGAGAGGGGCGGGGTGAGGGGGATCACGGGGGGCCGGACAGGTTCGCGACGCCGGGCCCCCTCACCCTAACCCTCTCCCCAGAGGGGAGAGGGAATCATGGCAGTGGGGAGGAGGTTCGATATGGCTAGGCTCGTGGCGGTCACCGCCTGTCCGACGGGCATCGCCCACACCGTCATGGCGGCCGAGGCCCTGCGCCGGACCGCCGCGCTGAAGGGGCATGCCATCGACATCGAAACGCAGGGCGCCCAGGGGGTGGGATCGCCGCTGAGCCGCGCGGCCATCGACGCCGCCGACGCGGTGATCCTGGCGGCCGACATCGCGGTGGGTGAATCCCGCTTCGCCGGAAAGCCGATTCTGCGGACCACCACGGCAAGGGCCATCCGGGACACGGACCACGTTCTGGACGAGGCGCTGGGCCATGCGCCCGTGGCGAAGGCGGCGGCACCCTCCCCCTCTCCGCCCCCCGCCCCGCGCGACGGCGGACTGCTGGTCGCCATCACGGCCTGTCCGACGGGCATCGCGCACACCTTCATGGCCGCCGAGGCGCTGAAGCAGGCGGCGCAGGCCAAGGGATACCGCATCAAGGTCGAGACGCAGGGCTCGGTCGGCGCCAAGAACACCCTGACGCCGGAGGAGATCGCGGAGGCCGAGGCGGTCATCATCGGCGCCGACACGCACGTCGCGACCGACCGCTTCGCCGGCAAGCGGCTGCTGAAGACCTCGGTCGGCGAGGCGCTGAAGCAGGCGAACCGGGTCATCGACGAGGCGCTGGCCCTGCCGCCCGCGTCGTCAGCGGTGGTGCCGGGCTACGCGGACGAGGTGGCCGGGGCCAAGGCGCGGCAGAAGGAGGCGCAGTCGGGGCCGTACAAGCATCTGCTGACCGGCGTGTCCTTCATGCTGCCCTTCGTGGTGGCGGGCGGGCTGATCATCGCCCTGTCCTTCGTCTTCGGCATCGATGCCTTCAAGGAGCCGGGCACCCTGCCCGCCGCGCTGATGCAGATCGGCGGCGACGCGGCCTTCGGGCTGATGGTGCCGGTGCTGGCCGGCTACATCGCCTATTCGATAGCCGACCGGCCGGGGCTGGCGCCGGGTTTCATCGGCGGGATGCTGGCGGCGAAGATCGGGGCCGGGTTCCTGGGCGGCATCGTCGCGGGGTTCCTGGCGGGCTACATCGCGCGCTGGCTGCGCGACACGATCCGGCTGCCGCAGAATCTGGAGGGGCTGAAGCCGGTGCTGATCATCCCGCTGCTGGCCACGCTAGCGGTGGGGTTGCTGATGGTCTACGTCATCGGCACGCCGGTCGCGGCGATCATGGCCGGGCTGACCAGCTTCCTGCAAGGCATGGGCGGGGTCAACGCCGTGGCGCTGGGGGCGCTGCTGGGCGCCATGATGGCGGTGGACATGGGCGGGCCGGTCAACAAGGCGGCCTACACCTTCGCCGTGGGGCTGTTGGCGTCCAACACCTTCACCCCCATGGCGGCGGTGATGGCGGCGGGGATGACGCCGCCGCTGGGGCTGGCGCTCGCCTCCATGATCGCGCGCAACCGCTTCAACGCGCAGGAGCGGGAAGCGGGCAAGGCGGCGGGCGTCCTCGGCCTCGCCTTCATCACGGAGGGGGCCATTCCCTTCGCGGCCAAGGATCCCCTGCGGGTGATCCCGGCCTGCGTGGTCGGGTCGGCGGTGGCCGGGGCCCTGTCCATGTGGTTCGGCTGCGGGCTGCGGGCGCCGCACGGCGGAGTGTTCGTGCTGGCCATCCCGAACGCGGTGACGCCGCTCGGCCCCTATGTCCTCGCGATCCTGGCCGGGACTCTGGTGACGACGGCGGCCCTGATCGTGCTGAAGCGGCCGATCGAGGGAGAGACGGTGCCGGTCGCCGCCGGTGCCGCGCCGGCGGAAAGCTCCGGCGCGGCGCCGAGCGGCGCCGGGCGTTAAAGCGTCTTTGCCACCTCCGCCAGGATTTCGTAGGAACGCAGGCGGGCGCCGTGGTCGTGGATGGCCGAGGCCACCATCAGCTCGTCGGCCTGGGTGTCGGCGATGAAGCGGCGCAGGCCCTCGCGCACCGTGTCCGCCGATCCGACGAAGGAGCAGGCCAGCATGCCCATCGCCTGCATCTTCTCCATCGGCGACCAATAGCTTTCGATGTCGTCGATGGGCGGCGGCAGCTGACCGCGCGTGCCGCGCACGAGGTTGGCGAAGGATTGCTGCGCCGAGGTGAAGAGGCGCCGCGCCTCCGCGTCGGTCTCGGCGGCGACGACGTTCAGCCCGACCATGGCGTGGGGGCGGTCGAGCTGCTCGGACGGGGTGAAGTTGGCGCGGTAGACGTGCAGGGCCGAGTCCAGAGCCTGCGGCGCGAAGTGCGAGGCGAAGGCGTAGGGCAGCCCGAGGTTGGCGGCCAGCTGCGCACCGAACAGGCTCGATCCCAGGATCCAGAGCGGGACGTTCAGGCCGGCGCCGGGCACCGCCTGGATGCGCTGGCCGGGCTGCACCGGGCCGAGCAGGGCTTGCAGCTCCAGAACGTCGCGCGGGAAGTTTTCCGCCGCCGAGGGGTCGCGGCGGAGCGCCCGCAGCGTCAGCTGGTCGGTACCGGGAGCGCGGCCGAGGCCGAGGTCGATGCGGCCGGGGAACAGCGATTCCAGGGTGCCGAACTGCTCGGCGATCACCAGCGGCGAGTGGTTCGGCAGCATGATGCCGCCCGCCCCGACGCGGATCGTCGTCGTGCCGGCGGCGACATGGCCGATCACCACGGAGGTCGCGGCGCTGGCGATGCCGACCATGTTGTGGTGCTCGGCCAGCCAATAGCGCCGGTAGCCCCAGCGCTCGGCGTGCCGGGCGAGGTCGAGCGTGTTGCGCAGCGCGTCGGCCGGCGTGAAGCCCTTCGGCACCGGCGCGAGGTCGAGGATTGAGATGGGAGTGGTCATTCGTATTCCGCCACCGTCTTCGGCAGGGCGTCACCCTCCGGGACGAAGTTGAGGGAGATGGAATTGATGCAGAAGCGCATGCCGGTCGGCGGCGGCCCGTCCGGGAAGACGTGGCCCTGGTGGCTGCCGCAGCGGGCGCAGAGGATCTCGACGCGGGTCATGCCGTAGCTGGTGTCCTGCCGCAGCTTCACATGGGCGTTGTCGTAGGGGGCGGTGAAGCTGGGCCAGCCGGTGCCGGATTCGAACTTGGTGCCGGCCTTGAACAGCGGAAGGCCGCACAGCTTGCAGCAGTAGGTCCCCGGTTCCTTGTTGCCGAGCAGGGTGCCGCAGTGCGGCGCCTCCGTCCCGTGTTGGAGGAGGACGGCCTTTTCCTCCGGCGTCAGGCGGAATTCCAGATGCCGGCGCTGTTCCACGGTCGGCGGGGACAGGTCGAAACCGGTGGGCGATTGCGTCGTCATGGGGCGGGTCCTTTCGCGGTCTTCGGCTCAACTCTAGGACATGGAAGGGGGAACAGGGGATTGGGGATTGCCATCCCGGCCGCACTCGTCCAAATGAGGGCGTTTGGCATCAGGACCAAGGCTTTCTCCGCGCATGACCGCTATTCCTCTCAGCGTCGCACCGATGATGGACTGGACCGACCGGCATTGCCGGACCTTCCACCGCCTGCTGTCGAAAAACACGCTGCTCTACACCGAGATGGTCACCACCGGGGCCGTGCTGCACGGCGACCGGGAACGGCTGCTGGGCTACGACGCGGCGGAGCATCCGGTGGCGCTGCAACTGGGCGGGTCGGAGCCGGCGGAACTGGCGGCGGCGGCGCGCATCGCCGAGGACTGGGGCTATGACGAGGTCAACCTGAACGTCGGCTGCCCCAGCGACCGCGTGCAGTCCGGCCGTTTCGGCGCTTGCCTGATGGCCGAACCCGATCTGGTGGCGCGGCTGGTCGGCGCCATGCGGGACGCGGTGTCCATCCCCGTCACCGTCAAGTCGCGCATCGCCATCGACGAGATGGAGGAATGGCCGACGCTGGACCATTTCATTCGGACGGTTTCGGCGGCGGGCTGCACGCACTTCATCGTGCACGCGCGCAAGGCCTGGCTGAAGGGCCTGAGCCCCAAAGAGAACCGGGACATTCCGCCGCTGCGCTACGACCTCGTGCACCGGCTGAAGGCGGAATACCCCCATCTGAGCATCGCCATCAACGGCGGCATCCGCACGCTGGACGAGGCGGCGGAGCATCTGGCGGATCTGGACAGCGTGATGATCGGGCGCGCGGCCTACGAGACGCCCTACATCCTGGCCGACGCCGACCGCCGCTTCTTCGGCGGCGGGCCGGGGCCGGACCGGCAGGCGGTGGTCGAGGCGATGATCCCCTATGTCGAGGACCGGCTGTCGAAGGGCACCCCCCTGTCGGCGATCACCCGCCACATGCTGGGCCTGTTCCAGGGCCTGCCGGGCGCGCGGGCGTGGCGGCGCCACATCAGCGAGAACGCCCATCGGCCGGGCGCCGGGCCGGAGGTGTTGTTGACGGCGGCCTCCCTGGTTCGGCGCGGAGTCGCGCAGGCCGCCTGACCGGAGGGATGCGCGCAGGGGGATGGTGGACCGTCCGGCCGGCGCGCCTGCCGCGAAAATATTTCACACTTTCGATGCACGGTTGACTCTCTTTGCACACTGACGCACGCTAATCCCTACGTAAGGGGTAGTCATTCAGGTCAGGAGAACCGGCATGCGGCAGGACGCGGCGCTCGTCGAACCATCCCAGTGGGCCAGCGCGACGCGCGACAGCGATGCCGGGCGGCGCCGGGCTCGGGTCGTCCTTCCCCGGATCGGAAGGGATCGCGTGGCGGCGGCGGCCTTGCCGCTGGTGGTGCCGGGGGTCCTGTTGGCCTTGTGGCAGCTGTCGGCCAGCTATGGCTGGGTGTCGGTGCAGATCCTGCCGCCGCCGGCCCTGGTGGTGCAGACCTTCGTGGAACTGCTGCTGTCCGGCGACATCGCGGAGAATCTGTGGATCAGCACGCGCCGTGTGATCGTCGGTTTCCTGATCGGCGCCGGGGCCGGCATCGCCTTCGGCGTCGCCATGGGGCTGTCGCCGAAGGTGGAGCAGTATTTGAGTCCGCTGTTCCGAGGGATCGCCCAGGTGCCGTCGCTCGGCTGGCTGCCCTTCCTGATCCTGCTGGTCGGCATCGGCGAGCCGCTGAAGTTCATCATCATCGCCAAGTCCTGCTTCGTGCCGCTGGCGCTGAACACGCACGAGGGCATCCGCAACGTGCCGCGCCAGTATCTGGAGGTGGCGCGGGTGTTCCGCCTCAGCCGCCGGACGCTGGTGTCGAAGGTCGTGCTGCCGGCGGCGTTGCCCCCCGTGTTCAGCGGCGTGCGGCTGGCGCTGAGCCACGCCTGGATCGCGCTGGTGATCGTGGAGATGCTGGCCTCGACGGAGGGCATCGGCTACCTGATGACCTGGGGCCGCACCCTGTTCCAGGTGGACGTGGTGATGGCGGGCATGGTGGTGATCGGCGCCATCGGGCTGGTCATGGACGTGGGCCTGAGGCGGGTCGAGCGGCGGTTGCGCCGCTGGGCCCCGGCGGCGGCCTGAGCGGGGGGCGCGGTCATGGCCGGTCGATCCCCTTCCCTGTCGCCCTTGCTGCGCGGCGCGGTGGTGCCTCTGGGGCTGCTGGCCGCCTGGGCTGTGGTCGCCCATTCGGGGCTGGTGAACAGCCATCTGCTGGTGCCGGTGGAGACGGTCGCGCTGGTGCCCTTCACCGACGTGCACGGGCGCAACCTGTGGCCGGGGCTGGCCGCCAGCCTCGCCCGCATGCTGGGCGGCTTCGCCATCGGGGCGGCGGCGGGGCTGCTGCTGGGACTCGCCATGGGGCTGTCGCGCACGGTTGAGCGCATGTTCGGCCCGACTTTCCACGCCGTCCGGCAGATCGCGCTGTACGCCTGGATTCCGCTGCTGACCGCGTGGTTCGGCAACGGCGAGACGGCCAAGGTGGTGTTCATCGCCCTGTCCGCCTTCTTTCCCATCGTCCTGAACACCCACGAGGGGCTGAGCAGCGTGCCCGCCCAGTACCGGGAGGTGGCGCGGGTGCTGACCCTGTCGCGCCCGCAGCTGGTGCGGCGGGTGCTGCTGCCGGGCGCCCTGCCCTCGATCTTCATCGGGGTGCAGTTGGGGCTGATCTACGCGTGGCTCGCCACCGTGGGCGCCGAATACGCCATGGGCCTGGGGCTGGGCGTCGGCACCCTGTTGTCGGAGGGGCGCGAGCATTTCCGCATGGACATCGTCATCGTCGGCGTCCTGACGCTGGCGCTCGTCGGCTACGCCATCAACGCGGCGTTCGGGCGGGTCTTCGCCCGCGCGCTGCGCTGGCGCGCGCCGGCCCGCTGAGGAGATTTCGAGCATGAGCAATCCGGGCACCTTGGACCTGCGCGCGGTCGGCAAGACCTACGCGGTGGACGGCCGCCCCCTGCCCGTCCTTCAGGACATCGACCTGAGCATCGAGGCCGGCGAGTTCCTGGCCATCGTCGGGGCTAGCGGCTGCGGCAAGTCCACGCTGCTGCGGCTGATCATCGGGCTGGACGACGGGTATGACGGCGACATCCTGCTGGACGGGCGGCGCATCGCCGGGCCGGGGCTGGAGCGCGGCATCGTCTTTCAGGAACACCGGCTGTTCCCTTGGCTGACCGTCGAGGACAACGTCGGCCTCGGCCTGGAGGCCGCCGACTCGCCCCCGGAGGAGAAGCGGCGCAGCATCCGGGAGCACATCGCCCTGGTCGGTCTGAGCGGCTTCGAGAAGGCCTATCCGCACCAGCTCTCGGGCGGCATGGCGCAGCGCGCGGCGATCGCGCGCGGCCTCGTCAACCGGCCGGAAATCCTGCTGCTGGACGAGCCGCTGGGCGCGCTCGACAGCCTGACGCGGGCGTATTTGCAGGACGAACTGCTGCGCATCTGGCGCCAGGAAGGCGTGACCATGCTGCTGGTCACCCACGACGTGGAAGAGGCGATCTACCTCGCCGACCGGGTCGTGGTGATGGAGCCGCGTCCTGGGCGCATTCGCCGCGTCGTGCCGGTGGACTTGCCCCGGCCGCGCGACCGCTCGGCCCCCGGATTCGCAATGGTGAAAGAGAGGATTCTGAAGGAACTGACGCGGTGAGTGCCTCTTTGAAGGTTTGAACGCGTCCCGTCGCCGTCCCGCGACAAAGAGAAAAAAGTCGGCAAGGCGTTGTCTTGCGGAAACGCCATGGCTTTGCCTGAAACAAAACGCTCGTCCTTTAAAATACATAATCATAATGCTTTATATTTCTTATTGCATACTGATAAAGTAGATTTAATATAGCGGCAGACCGATCGACCAACGCACAGGCCGGCACCGCCGGGATGGAAGCCTTCCGTCCCGCAACAC
>JAEZID010000505.1 GCA_023416195.1 Pseudomonadota bacterium
GCCGAGCGGCGCGGGCTGTCCGTCCTGCTGGGCGGAAGGGCCGTCGGCGGGATGTTGGGGGTCTGGTTAGGGCTGCGCGGGTTTGTCCGCAACGGAACGCTGACCGAACGCGGCCGGGACGCGGCGCTGGCCGCCGAGCGGAACCGGCGCCTGTGGGACCGCTTCCTGGCCGACTACCCGACCCTGATCCCGGCGCACGCCAACTGGGGCGTCGATCCCATCGACGAGGTGCTGCCGGTGGACATGGTGCGGATGCTGGAACAGCGGAGCGCGTCATGACCCTGACCGCGCAGGAGTTTTTGCAGATCGACCTTCCCGCCCTGCTCGCGGCGGTGCTGGCCTGCGCGGCCTGCGCGCTGGTCGGGAATTTTCTGGTGCTGCGGCGGCAGGGGTTGATGGGCGACGCGGTCAGCCACGCGGTGCTGCCGGGCATCGTCGCCGGCTTCCTGGTGGCGGGCACGCGCGAGACGCTGCCGATGATGCTGGGCGCGCTGGCGGCGGCGGCGCTGGCCGGGGTGCTGATCGAGGCGGTGCGGCGGCTCGGCCGGCTGGAATCCGGGGCGGCCATGGGCGTGGTCTTCACGGTGATGTTCGCGGCCGGCGTCGTGATGATCGAGCGCGCGGCGGCCAGCGGCGTCGATCTGGACGCCGACTGCGTGCTGTACGGCCAGCTGGAGACGATCCTGTGGCTGGCGCCGACCGGCTGGGCCTCGCTGCTCGACCCGGCGGTCTGGACGGCGATGCCGCGCGAGGTGGTGACGCTGGGCGCCGTGTTCGCGCTGTGCCTGGCGCTGGTCCTGCTGTTCTACAAGGAGCTGAAGATCACCACCTTCGACCCGGCGCTGGCCTCGACGCTCGGCATTCCGGCGGGGCTGTTTCATTACGGGGTGGTGCTGCTGGTCGCCACCACGGCCATCGCGGCGTTCGAGGCGGTGGGCTCCATCCTGGTCGTCGCCATGCTGATCGCCCCGCCGGCCGCGGCCCGGCTGCTGACCGACCGGCTGGCGGTGCAGCTGGTGCTGAGCGTGGCGCTGGGCGTGCTGGCGGCGGTCGTCGGGTACGGTGCGGCGGCGTTCGGGCCGCTGTGGCTGGGGGCCGGGCATTCGCTGAACGCCGCCGGGATGATCGCCGTCGCGGCCGGGCTGATCCTGGCGCTGGCCGCGCTGTTCGGGCCGACGCACGGGATTCTGGGCAAACGCCGGGCGGTGGGGCGGCTGCGCGCGCTGATCACAACCGACGCCGTTGCCGCCGAGGGACGGAAACCGTAAAGTTGTCGGGCTTTCCCCCGCGGAGCCCCGCAAGTGAGTTTCCTCCGCCGCTGGAGCGGCCTGACGCTGGTGGCGTTGCTGCTGTTCGCAACCAGCGCCGCACACACCGTCAACCACATTATCGGCAACGAGTCGACCGACCAGCTGTGGTCTCTGATCGGCATGCTGACGGCCGTTCTGCTGGTGGTCCAGGCGCTGTGGCAGAAGAGTCAGGCCGCCGACCGCGCGCGGGCCGAGGCCCAGGCCGCCGACGTGCGCGCGGCGGAAGCGCACCGCCGCCTGAGCGAGGCCATCGAGGTGATGAACGAGGGCTTCGCCCTGTTCGACGCCGACGACCGGCTGGTCCAGTGCAACGCGCGCTACCGTGACATCTGCGCCAGCTGCGGCCCGGTGGAGCCCGGCATCCGGTTCGAAGATCTGCTGCGCCGCGTCGCGGCGGCGGGGCAGTTCGCCGACTGCGCGCCGGACGGGACCGAGGCGTGGGTCGCCGCGCGGCTCGCCCGCCACCGCGACCCGCAGGGGCCGATGGAGCAGCGCCTGGCCGACGGGCGCTGGTTCAAGATCGACGAGCGGCGGACCAGCGACGGCGGCTTCGTCGGCGTCCGCACCGACATCACCGAACTGAAGCGGCGCGAGGAGGAACTGGCCCACAAGTCGGAGCTGCTGGAGGCGACCTTCAGCGCCATGGCGCAAGGGCTGCTGGTGTGGAGCGCGGAGGGGCGTTTCCTCGCCTGCAACCGGCGGCTCGTCCAGATTCTGGACCTGCCGGACGGGCTGATGGCGCCGGGCCTCGGCGTGACGGAGTTCCTGCGCTTCCTCGCCCTGCGGGGGGAGTTCGGTCCCGGCGATCCGGACGAGCTGGTCGCCCGGCGCATGGCCGCCGTCGATCTGAACGGCAACGGCCGCACCGAACGGGTCCGCCCCAACGGCCGGGTGCTGGAGATCGCCACCAGCCGGCTGGCCGATGGCTCGGCGCTGATCGCCTACACCGACATCACCGACTTCCGCCGCGTGGAAACGGCGCTGCGCGAGAGCGAGGACCGCTTCCGCAAGCTGTCCGACGCGGCCATGGACGGCATCCTGGTTCATGAGCTGGGCGTCATCGTCGACGCCAACCGCGCCGCCGCCGCCATGCTGGGCCACAGCCCCGAGGATTTGGTCGGGCAACCCATCGCCGGCCTGATGGCGCCCGAGGACCAGGAATTCGCGTGGCAGCGCATGCGCGCCCGCGACGAGTCGCCCTTCGAGGCCAGCTGCGTGCGCCGCGACGGCAGCCGCCTGATCGTGCGGGGGGAGACCCGCTACGTCCCCCATCGCGGGCGGACCATGGCGATGGTCTCGGTCCGCGACATCACCGAGCACCGCCGCGCCGAGGCTCAGCTCCGCCTCGCCAAGGAACAGGCGGAGCTGGCGAATCAGGCGAAATCCGACTTCCTGCGCATGATCAGCCACGAGATCCGCACGCCCATGAACGGCGTGCTGGGCATGCTGGGGCTGCTGCTGGACGGCCCGCTGGGCGAGGAGCAGCGCACCTACGCCCGCACGGCGCGCGAGTCGGCCGAGGCTCTGCTGTCCATGCTGAACGACATCCTGGACATCTCCAAGATGGAGGCCGGGAAGCTGACGCTGGACACCGGCCGCTTCGTGCTGGCCGATCTGGTGGAAAGCGTGGTCGAGCTGCACACGGCCCGCGCCGCCGCCAAGGGGATCGAGCTGGCCGTCTGCCTGCCCGCCGGGTTGCCTCCGGTGCTGCGCGGCGACGCCGGGCGGCTGCGGCAGGTGCTGCTGAACCTCGTCGGCAACGCGGTGAAGTTCACCGACGCGGGCGGCGTCGCGGTCACCGTCTCGCCCGTGGAGGCGCCGCCGGGGGAGGATCGGGCGAGTCTGCGCTTCGAGATCGCCGACACCGGCGTCGGCATCCCGGCGGACGCGCAGGCGGAGCTGTTCACGGAGTTCTCGCAGGTCCACCCGCGCCTGTCGCGCCAGCACGGCGGTGCCGGTCTGGGCCTCGCCATCTGCAAGCGGCTGGTCGAGCTGATGGGCGGCGGCATCGGGTTCGAAAGCGCCGCCGGCCAAGGCAGCCGCTTCTGGTTCACGCTGCCGCTGGAGGTGGAGGCCGCCGCCGCGCCTCCGGCGGACCGGGACGCCCTGGCGGGCCGGCGCGTGGCGGTGCTGGAATGCAACCCGATCATCCGGCGGGCGCTGGTGGAGCAAATCCGGTCCTGGGGGGCCGTGGTGACCGCCCACGAGCCGGGAGAGACCCCGCCCATGATTGATCTGGCAGCCGATCCGGCGGTCGATCTCGCGGTCATCGGCGGCATCGAAGCGCCCGCCCCGGAGGCCGCCCTGAAGGCCGAGCTGGAACGGCTGCGCGCCGCCGGTGTGCGGCGAATTGTCCGCCTCGCCCCGCATCACCCGTTCGCGGGCGGAGCGGCGGGGATCGACGCCGTCGTCACCAAGCCGGCCCGTCCGGCGCGTCTGCTGGCGGCGCTCACCGGCGCGGCGCGGCCCGAACCGGCGCCACCGGCGCTTCCGCCCGCGACCGCCGACGGCCAGGGGCGGCGCATTCTGCTGGTGGAGGACAGCCCGACCAACCAGCTGGTGGCCGCCGCGCTGCTGCGCGGGGCCGGCTATCATGTGGACGTGGCAGGCAACGGGATCGAGGCTATCGAAGCGTTCGGACGCGAGGCCGCGCGCTACGATCTGGTGCTGATGGACCTTGCCATGCCGAAGATGGACGGCTTCATGGCGACGCAGGTGCTGCGCGGCCTGCCGCCGCCGGTCGGGACCGTGCCGATCGTCGCCATGACCGCCGACGCCATGGACAGCGACCGCGAACGCTGCCTCGCCGCTGGCATGAACGACCACGTCGCCAAGCCGGTCGATCGGGCGCATCTGCTGGAAACGGTCGCCCGCTGGCTGCCGCCCCGGCCCGTCGCGGCGACCGTGCGGGAGGACTTGCTGGACACGGAGGTTCTGGACCAGCTTGCTCAGGATTTGGACGCGGAGCTGCTGGCCGACGTGATCCGGGAATTCGTGGAGGAAACCCTGGCGCGGGCCGAGCGGATCGCGGCCGGCGAGGCCGATCTGGCCAGCCTCGCGATCGAGGCGCACACGCTGAAGAGCACGGCGGGGACCTTCGGCGCCCGTTGCCTGTCCGCCGCCGCCCGCGCGCTGGAAAAGGCCTGCCGCGACAACGCGGCCGGCGAGGTGGAGTCGCTGCGCGGCGACATCCCCCGCCTGGCCCGCGAAGCCGTGGAGGCGTACCGGACGAAGGGGTATCTCATACCGGCGGCGCTTGAACGCTTCCCTTGAGCGCCGCCGGTGAAACCCGGCAGATCAATGCGCCGGCAGATCAATGCGAGAGCATTGATCGAGAGGGTGATACGGACGGAGCCTTCAGGCGCCGTCCGTATCACTCCATCACGGCGATGTTGACGGCGGCGTCCTTGCCGTTGTTGCCGCGGGCGACCTCGAACTGGACGCGCTGGCCTTCGGACAGGCCGTGCAGACCCGACCGCTGCACGGCGGTGATGTGGACGAACACGTCCTTGGCGCCGGCCTCCGGCGCGATGAAGCCGTAGCCCTTGGTGGTGTTGAACCATTTCACGGTACCGGTGGCCATAAGCGTACTCCCTGCTCCTCAGTCGGTCGGTGGCGGTCGGATGCGGCGCGCGCGAAAACGCACGGCCGTGGATCGGCTGGGGCCGAAACGATGATCGCTGGCGGGGAACCGGACACGAACGACGCCCGATCATGGCGTGCCCGATCATGGCGCGTCAGTCTGGCGAACCAAGACAACGTGAGGGGAGGCTAGCCGCTGAAAGCCCCTACGGGCAAGGCGGCTTCAGGGCATATGCCCAATGCCGCCACAACTGTCACAAAGAAATAAGCCAAGAGCGGCTGGCTTTGCTGCGCCAAGACTTTCGATGCTCTTGCGCTGATTGACTGAGTACGAAGCTCTTCTCTCAGAGCTTCCCTTCCGCCTGCCACGCCAAACGCTTGCGATAGATGGTCGATGCGCTGATTCCAAGCAACGTGGCGGCGCGCGGGATGTTGCCGTCGCAGGCGGCGATGGCCTCTTCGATGGCGTCGCGCTCCACCTCCCACAAGGGCTTGACGGCCTTGGGCGTGGGGATGGCGGGATGATGGTGGGCGCCGTGGCCGTGGCCGGCCGCCGCCGGCGCCGCCGGAGTGCCGAGCGGCGGCGGCAGCATCGCCGGGGTCACGGTGTCGCCGTCGTGCAGCACGACGATGTTGCGCACCACGTTCTGCACCTGCCGCACGTTGCCCGGCCAGTGGTAGACGCGCAGCGCGTGCTCCGCCTCCGGCGAAAAGCGGACGAAGCCCTTGCCCTCCTCCCGCACGAAGTCGGCAAGGCAGTGGCGGGCGATCTCCAGCACGTCGTCCTCGCGCTCGCGCAGCGCCGGGAGGTGGATGGGGATGACGTGCAGGCGGTAATAGAGATCCTCGCGGAAGCGCCCCTCCTCCACCTCGCGCAGGGGATCGCGGTTGGTGGCGCAGACGATGCGCAGGTCCACCTTTTCCAGCTTCGACCCGCCGACGGGCGTGAAGGTGCCGGTCTGGATGAAGCGCAGCAGCTTGGTTTGAAGGTCGGGCGCCAGCTCGCAGATTTCGTCCAAGAACAGGGTGCCGCCGTTGGCGCGCGCCGCGGCCCCCTCGCGGTCGGCCACCGCCCCGGTGAAGGACCCCTTCATGTGGCCGAAAATCTCGCTTTCCATCAGGTCCTTGGGGATGGCCCCGCAGTTGATGGCGATGAACGGCCGGTCGGAGCGCGGGCTCTGCCGGTGGATGGCCTCGGCGCAGACCTCCTTGCCGGTGCCCGATTCGCCGGTGATGAAGACCGTGGCGCGCGACGAGGCCGCGCTGTCGATGATCCGGTAGACCGCCTGCATCGACAGCGACGAGCCGATGAAGCCGTGATAGCGGGTGCGGCCCAGATCCTTCTGGTAGGTATCGACGATCTGGGCGAGGCGCAGCCGCTCCATGGCGTTGCGCACGGTGATCGTCAGGCGGTCCGACGAGAAGGGCTTCACCAGGAAATCGTAGGCGCCGTAGCGCATCGCCTCCACCGCCACGCCGACCGAGCCGTGGGCGGTGATGATGATGACCGCGCAGGGAAGCGCCTGGGCGTTGATGCGCTTCAACACCTCCATCCCGTGCATGTCCGGAAGCTGAAGATCCAGCAGAACGATCCGGGGGGCGCCGTCGGCCAGCTGCTCCAACGCCTCCGCCCCCGTCTCCACCATGACGACGGAATGGGATTCCTTCTTCAGGAATTCCGCGTAGACGCGCGCCAGTGAGGGCGTGTCTTCGACGAGCAGGACGGGCGTGGTGCCAGGGGCCATGGGCCGTTCGATGGTGGGTGGCGGCGGTCGGAACAGAAAGGCTGGGACATGGTGGGTAGCACCAAATCCTTAAAATGCACTCTACGCGATGCCACAGCCGCCGTGAAAGACCTGGAATGGCCGTTTGTAACGAAATGTCATGAATTGGAACGCCGTGTTTCCGTCATGAAACGAGGTTTTACATACACGAATGTGTAGTAACGCGGCCGGACGGCGCTTGTCGCGGCCACGGGGATGGAATATCAAACCGACATCGCTTCTTGCTTCATCGCTTTCTGGACGAGGAATCCATGGCCGAATCATCCGTCCTGTCCGGCAAGCGCATCCTGCTCGTCATCGCGGGCGGCATCGCGGCCTACAAATGCCTGGAGCTGATCCGCCGCCTGAAGGAGCGCGGCGCGTCGGTGCGCGCGGTCCTGACCAAGGCCGGGGCGCAGTTCGTCACGCCGCTGTCGGTGCAGGCGCTGACCGAGGACACCGTCTATCAGGACCTGTGGTCGCTGACCGACGAATCGGAGATGGGGCACATCCAGCTGTCGCGCGACGCCGACCTGCTGGTGGTGGCCCCGGCGACCGCCGACCTGTTGGCCCGCATGGCCGCCGGCATGGCCGACGATCTGGCGGCCACGGTGCTGCTGGCGACCGACAAGCCGGTGCTGGTCGCCCCCGCCATGAACGTGCGCATGTGGGAGCATCCCGCCACCCAGGCCAACATGGCCTTGCTGGAAAAGCGCGGCGTGCGCCGCGTCGGCCCCAACAAGGGGGAGATGGCCTGCGGCGAGTACGGCCCCGGCCGCATGGCCGAGCCGATGGAGATCCTGGAGGCCATCGCCAACCACTTCGTCGAGCGCGACGCGCCCAGGCCCCTGAAGGGCAAGCGCGCGCTGGTCACCAGCGGCCCGACCTACGAGCCCATCGACCCGGTGCGCTACATCGCCAACCGCTCCTCCGGCAAGCAGGGCCACGCGATCGCGGAGGCGCTCGCCCGGCTGGGCGCCGACGTGACGCTGGTCACCGGCCCGACCCGCCTGCCCGACCCGCCGGGCTGCGCGGTGCGCCCCATCGAGACGGCGCGCGAGATGCTGGCGGCCTGCGAGGCGGCCTTGCCGGTGGACATCGCCGTCTGCGCCGCCGCCGTCGCCGACTGGCGCATGGCGGACGAGTCCGACCGCAAGCTGAAGAAGGACGGCGGCGGCCCGCCGGCCCTGGCGCTGGCCGAGAACCCGGACATCCTGGCGACGCTGTCCAACGCCGGAGCCAAGCGCCCGTCGCTGGTCATCGGTTTCGCGGCCGAAACGGGCAACGTGGTGGAGTACGCGACGGCCAAGCGCGCGCGCAAGGGCTGCGACTGGATCGTCGCCAACGACGTGTCGCTGGGCACGACGACCTTCGGCGGGGCGGACAACACCGTGCATCTGGTCCGCGACGGCGGCGTCGAGAACTGGCCGACCATGGGCAAGGACGCGGTGGCCGCCCGGTTGGCCGACGCCATCGCCCAGCATTTCCAGACCAAGACCCCATAAGGGAGATTCCGGGTGAGCAACGACAGCGGTCCGCGGGTCGTCCGATTCCTGCGGCTGGCCGGCAACCACGACCTGCCGATCCCCAGCTACGCCACCGGCGGCGCCGCCGGCTTCGACCTGCGGGCGGCGGTGCCGGACGGCGCGCCGACCATGCTGGCGCCCGGCCAGCGCCTGCTGGTGCCCATCGGCTTCGCGGTCGGTCTGCCCGAAGGCTGGGAGATGCAGATCCGCCCCCGCTCCGGGCTGGCGGTCAAGCATGGGGTGACCGTGCTGAACAGCCCCGGCACCGTCGATCACGACTACCGGGGTCCGGTGGCGGTCTGCCTGATCAATTTCGGTGCCGAACCGTTCCCGATCCACCGTGGCGACCGCATCGCCCAGGCGGTGATCGCCGCCGCCCCGCAGTTCACGCTGGCGGAGGTGGACAGCCTGGACGAAACCGACCGCGGCGCCGGTGGATTCGGCTCCACCGGCGTTGCGTAACGTCGAACACCGCCTTCAGCGCAGGTAGAACTGCACGGGCACGACCAGCTCGATGCGGTCCTGGGTCATCTCCGGCGGCGGCGGCGGCAGGGGCGAGGCGCGCTCAACCATCGCCACGGTTTCCTCGTCCAGCACCTCGTAGCCGGAGGTCTTCTCCAGCCGCGCCGACAGCACGCGGCCCTGCCGGTCCAGCGTGAAGCGCACCTGCGCGACGCCCTGCTGGCGGCGCGCCTGGGCGGCGCGGGGGTAGCGCTTGTGCCGCTCCAAATGTCCCAGCACGAGGCCCTGCCAGGACGGGATCGCGTTGCGGCTGACCGTGGCGGAGGTCGGTCCCGGCGCCGGAGCCGCCGCGACGGCCGCCGGCGCGACCGGCGTGGGCGTGGCCTGCGCGGCGGGCGCGTCCTCCGCACGGGGCTGCGGACGCTCGACGACCTTGGGCGGCGTCGGCTTGGGCGGTTCCTTCGGCTTGGGTTTCGGCTTCGGCGGTTCGGGAAGCGCCACCTCCGCCGGCACGGGGGGCGGCGGTTCGGGTTCGATGATGGGCTCGATCTCCGGCTCGGGCGGCGGCTCCAGCTCCGGAAGCATCGACTCCAGGGTCGGGGGCGGCGGCTCCATCGGCTCGGCGGGCGGCGGGGCCTCCGGCAGCGGGGCGAGTTCCAGCATCACGGCGGCGGGCGGCGGGGCGAACGCCTCCATCGGCACCTGCCACGCCAGCATGCCGACAAAGGCCACGGCGTGCACGCCCAGCACCAGCGCCAGACTGCCGCCCCAGCGCGTCAGCACCGGAATGGGGCGTTCCTCAAGATCCATGCCGTGGTCGAGAGCCTGGGCGCTCATCGGGCGCTCGCGCCGTCCAGCCCGACCAGGGCGATCTTCAGATAGCCGGCGGCGCGCAGCGCGTTCATCACCTCGGTCAGCTCACCGTAATCGACGCTGCGGTCGGCGCGCAGGAACACGCGCGACGTCTTGTCGCCGCCGGTGACCTGATCGAGCGCGCCGGCCAGCGCCTCGCGGGCCACGGGGGCGTCGCCGACGGACAGCGTGCGGTCGGCCTGGATGGTCAGGAACAGCGGCTTGTCGGGGCGGGCCTGCGGCTGTGCGGTGGAGGCCGGCAGCTCCACCGGCACGTCGACGGTCGCCAGCGGCGCCGCCACCATGAAGATGATCAGCAGCACCAGCATCACGTCGATGAAGGGCGTGACGTTGATCTCGTGGTTCTCGGCGAGATCGTCGCCGTCCGAACCGCTGTCCAGGCGGGCGGCCATGGCGCCTTACTCCGCCGCGGCCGAGGAGCGCGGCAGGGCGTGCCGGTCGATGTCGCGGCTGAGCAGCCGCTGCACCGCCGCCGACGCGTCGCCCAGCTGCGCCCGGTAACCGCCGATGGAGCGGGAGAAGGCGTTGTAGATGACCACCGCCGGAATGGCCGCGACCAGCCCGATGGCGGTGGCGAGCAGCGCCTCCGCGATGCCGGGCGCGACGACGGCGAGGTTGGTCGTCTGCGTCTTCGCGATGCCGATGAAGCTGGTCATGATGCCCCAGACCGTGCCGAACAGGCCGACGAAGGGGGCGGTCGAACCGATGCTGGCAAGGATGCCGGTGCCGCGCATCATGCGCCGCCCCTCCGCCGCCTCGATCCGTTGCAGGCGGGATTCCGTCCGCTCCTTCAACCCGTCGAGCGACGGCGCGTCGGCCGACTGGTGCACCTCGGCGAAAGTGGCGCGCAGCATGGAACCGGCCGGGCCGGTGTCGAAGCCGACCGTATCGGCTGCCTGGGTCAGGGACCGCGCCTGATCCAGCGCCGCCAGCGCGGCGCGCGCCTTGCGCTTGGCCGAGGCCAGCTCCATCGACTTGGCGAGGAACACGGTCCAGGTCGCGACGGAGGCGAGCACCAGCCCGATCATGACGGCCTGCACCACGGGGCTCGCCGCCATGAACATGCCCCAGGGGGACAGGTCGTGCGGCAGCGTCGCGGTCGCCACGGGGTCGGCCATGGGAACGCCCGTTGGAACGCCCGGGGGAACGGCCGTGGGATCAGCGGCGGGAGCGGGCACCGGAACGGCGGGAGCGGCCGCCGGGTCGGTTCCGGGAGACGGGGCCTCCTGCGCCCAGGCGGGCGCAGCCAGCAGCGCGCCGACGGCGAGGGACGCGGTGGCAAGCAGGGCGGCGGGTCGGAAAGGGGACGCGTTGGGCATCGGCGGTCGGGCCTTCCAGCTCAAATCCGTTCGGTCGTTGAAGCCCTTATACTGCGAACGACTCGCATTCGCACGCTAATTCGTTGTGCATTGCGTTGCGGATTCGCAGTAAGGATTCAACGACGACACCGTCGCCTTTGCCCATGAACGGGGATAAAAGCACGGCTAAATGGTCTTGCGAAATACCGACATGATGGTGTAAAAACATTTCGAACCACAGATCAGCCGTCGGCCGCACAAACCCCGCAGGCCAATTCAGCCAGGAGTTCCCGTGATGCTCCGCATCTCCAAGAAGCTGATGTTCGCCATCGAGGCGGTGCTGGACATCGCCTACAACGCCGGCACCGAACCGGTGCAGTCCGGCGAGATCACCCGCCGTCAGGGCATCCCGAAGCGCTATCTGGAACAGGTGCTCCAGCAACTGGTCCGCGACGGCATCCTGGCCGGCGTGCGGGGTCCGCGCGGCGGCTACCGTCTGGCGCGGGAGCGTCGGCGAATCACGCTGGGCGAGATCGTGACGGTGGTCCGCTCCATGGAAACCGCGACCGACCCGATCGAGGAGCCCGCAGGGTCCATCCTCGGCCACAAGGTGGTCCGCCCGCTTTGGACCGAGCTTCAGGAAGAATGCATGAAGAAGCTCGACGACATCACCATCGAGGATCTCTGCCTGCGCGCCCGCACCGCCGGCGTGGAGAGCGAGACGGAAGACCGCATCGACTTTACCATTTAATCCTACCTGGAAAGCGGGTAAATTCCGCTTATGTGTAAAAATCGGGCGGAACCACACAGCTGAGGGGTAAAAAATGCCGACTTCCGAATTTCGCGGCAAGATCTACGACAGCATCCTCGACACCGTGGGCGCCACGCCGCTGGTGCGCCTGAACCGTCTGGCCGCCGACGCCGGCGTGAAGGCGCAGATCGTCGGCAAGCTGGAGTTCTTCAACCCGCTGGCCAGCGTCAAGGACCGTATCGGCTTCGCCATGATCGAGGCCGCCGAGCGCGCCGGCACCATCGAGCCGGGCCGCACCATCCTGGTCGAGCCGACCTCGGGCAACACCGGCATCGCGCTGGCCTTCGTCGCGGCCGCCAAGGGCTACCGCCTGATCCTGACCATGCCGGAGAGCATGTCGATCGAGCGCCGCAAGATGCTGAAGCTGCTGGGCGCCGAGCTGGTGCTGACCCCGGCGCCGGAAGGCATGAAGGGCGCCATCCGCAAGGCGGAGGAGATCGTCGCCACCGATTCCAACGCCTACATGCTCCAGCAGTTCAAGAACGCCGCCAACCCGGAAATCCACCGCAACACCACGGCGGAGGAGATCTGGAAGGACACCGACGGCCAGGCCGACGTCCTGGTGTCCGGCGTCGGCACCGGCGGCACGCTGACCGGCGTGGGCGAGGTTCTCAAGAGCCGCAAGCCCGGCTTCCGAGTCGTCGCGGTCGAGCCGGAGGACAGCCCGGTCCTGTCCGGCGGCATGCCCGGCCCGCACAAGATCCAGGGCATCGGCGCCGGCTTCGTCCCGGACATCCTGAAGAAGGATCTGATCGACGAGGTCGTGCGCATCTCCAACCAGCGCGCCTTCGAGACCGCCCGCAAGGTCGCCCGCCTGGAAGGCGTCCCGGTCGGCATCTCCTCCGGCGCCGCCCTGGCCGCCGCGCTGGAGATCGGCGCCCGCCCGGAGAACGACGGCAAGCTGATCGTCGTCGTCCTGCCGTCCTTCGCCGAGCGTTACCTGACCACCGCCCTGTTCGAAGGGCTGGAGTAACGGCCGACACCCGCCGGGCCGCGCACGTCGCGCGGCCTGGCGGGCCTTGCAACCGTGCAGCGAACATTGCGCAACCCGGCAGCCTGATGTAGAGTTGACGGGTGTTGGTCCGCCCTTTTTCACAAAGAGGGGCGGAATTTGACAGATAGATTGAATTTTATTAATTTAGGAAGCCTGCTTTACGAGCCACCGCGCGCCCCCGCTGTTTTGGGCGCTGTCCGGTGCACGCTGATCGGGAGTGATCACCATGGGCGTCTCGCTGCCGAATGCCTCCACGATGAACTGGTTCCAGTTCCGGGGCCTCACCAACGAATGGGGTCCCAACGGAGCGTCCACGGACTATCGCAAGTTCGTGGTGACGAAGCCGGGTGAGTTCAACTTCAAGATCAACAATTCCTACACCAACCTCAAGATCGTCGACCAGAACAACAAGGTCGTCGCCGAGGCGAAGTCGCAGCAGGACATCGCGGAGGCCAGCGCGAAGCTCGGCCCGGGCACCTACACGGCGGTCATTTCCCAGGCGATGCGCGGCGTGAACAACCGCGAATACTCGCTGGACGTGACCGAGCGCCAGAACGTCATGATGCTGAGTTCCGGCGCCTCGCTGAAGGGCACGGCGCGCGCCGTCGTCGGCCAGGACCCCGGCGTGCAGAAGCACACGCTGAACGTCGTCCAGGGCGGGGAGTTCACCGCCAACATGACCCTGCCCTACTCGCGCTGGGCGGTCATGAGCAAGGACGGCAAGGTCGTGGCCTCCGGCGACACCATGAAGCCGGAAACCATGGGCCAGGACATCCTGAAGAAGCCCAGCTTCAAGCTTGAGCCCGGCCAGTACGAAATGGTGATCGTGCCACCGAAGAACGTGGTGGGCGAGGTTCCCTACCAGCTGAACTTCATCCCGAAGGTCGCCGGTCTTCAAGGCGACGAGCCGGAGGAACGGCCGATCGACAAAATCATGCGCGAGCGCGAGGAGCGCATGCGCAAGTGGGCGGCCGAAGACTCCTCCAAGACGACAACCGGCAGCACCCCCTATAAAATGAGCCTGCTGGCCTGAGATTGGGCCGCCCGAAGGGGATGAAGGCTTGCGCCGGGTGGGGGCTTCCGCGTTATTCTGCCGGTCATGGACTTCACTGAAACCCAGCTCCATCGCTATTCCCGTCACATCATCCTGCCGGAGGTCGGCGGCACCGGGCAGACGGCGCTGCTGCGCGCGCGCGTCCTGGTCGTCGGAGCCGGGGGCCTCGGCGCGCCGCTGCTGCTCTATCTCGCGGCGGCGGGGGTGGGCACCATCGGCATCGTCGATGACGACACGGTGGACCTGTCGAACCTCCAGCGGCAGGTGATCCACGACGAAGGGTCGCTGGGCGTTCCGAAGGTGGAGAGTGCGGCCGCGCGCATCCGGACGCTGAACCCGGACGTGACGGTGGAGACGCACAAGACCCGAATCACCCGCGACAACGCCCTGGACCTGATCGGGCGCTACGACATCGTCGCGGACGGGTCGGACAATTTCGCCACGCGATTCCTTCTGAACGACGCCTGCTATCTGGCGAAGAAGACGCTGGTGTCGGCGGCGATCCTGCGCTTCGACGGGCAGGTCTCCACCTTCAAGGCGCATCTGGGCGACCCGCACCCCTGCTACCGCTGCATCTTCCGGGAACCGCCGCCGCGCGGCATGGTGCCGTCCTGCTCCGAAGGCGGCGTGCTCGGCGCGCTGGCCGGCTTCGTCGGCTCGCTCCAGGCGACCGAGGTGCTGAAGGAGGTGCTGGGCATCGGCGAGAGCCTGTCGGGCAGCCTGTTGATGATGGACACGCTGTACGCCTCCTACCAGCGCATCACGGTCAAGCGCGACCCCGAATGCCCGCTGTGCGGCACCCACCCGACCATCCACGACCTTTCCGCTCACTGAGCGGCGCACGATAGGGGCGTCCTCCCATGCAGGGACCCGAGAGCCTGTCCATCGTCGTCTTCGCCGGCGGCTTCGACCGGGTGCATTACGCCCTGGTGATGGCCAGCGCGGCGGCGGCGACCAACCGCAAGGTCACGCTGTTCTTCACCGGCCGCGCGTTGCGGACGCTGCTGGCGGAGAGCGCGGAGGGCGCGCCGGGCTGGCACGGGCTGGACCCGGCGGACGACGGCAACGCCCCGGCCGAGCGCGACCAGTGGTTCGGTGCCAACGGCCTCGCCGGATTCGAGGAACTTCTGGGCGCCTGCGTGGCGCTGAACGTGACCTTCATGGCCTGCGAGATGGGCGTGAAGGCGCTGGGCCTGCCGACGGGCACCCCGTTGCGCGCCGACGTGCCGGTGAAGACCGGCGGCGTGGTCACCTTCCTGAACGACGCCCCGCAGGCCGGCGCCATGCTGTTCGTGTGATCGCGATGACTGATACGGGGTTGGTGATCGAGTACGCGAACCGCTTCGA
>JAEZID010000520.1 GCA_023416195.1 Pseudomonadota bacterium
CCGTTGGGGGCCTTGCCGCCGGACGCCTGCTTGAACGCCGCCGGCGTCTGCGCCGCAAAGGGATCGATGCCGAGCAGGAAATCATGGCTGGTCAGGACATAGCTTCCGGCCACCCCCTGAAGCTCGATCGACAGGTCCGCGGTCAGTTCCTGGCTGACCGTCGCCTCGACGATGATCGACGTGCCTTGCTCGCGCCATCGCACCTGCCCGGGGGCGGAGAAGCCCGCCTGGTCGATGAAGGTGAAGACCTGCTTGCCGGATTTCAGCGGGTTGGCGTCGATTTCCGACAGGTCGATCAGGTCGCGCTGGGTGTGGGCGTTCGGTCCGCGGAAATCCACCAGATCGGCGCCGGGCAGCAGTTGGACGGCCGTGCCGTAGACCGAATGGAAGGTGATCGTCCGGCTTTCGCCCGTCTCGTCGTAAATCTCCTTCAGATAGCCGCGGAAGTCCGTGATGACGTCCCGGCTGGCCGGCGTGGAGTCGGCGACGTCGGTGAAACGGAAATGGTCGGAGCCGGCCCCGCCGGTCAGCGTGTCGCTGCCGGCCCCGCCGTGCAGCGTGTCGTCGCCGGCCCCGCCGAGGAGAAGGTCGTCGTTGAGCGTCGGCGTGCCGGGAGGCGTGATGGTGCTGTTGGTCGTGGTGTTGCGGTCGCCATAGAAGTCGCCGTACAGCAGGTCGGCGCCGGCGCCCCCGATCAGGGTGTCCCGCCCGGTCTCGCCGAACAGCACATCCGATCCCACCCCGCCGTCGAGCCAGTCGTTCCCGGCCCCGCCGAGCAGCCGGTCGTCGCCGTCCTGACCCAGCAGGATGTCGGTTCCGGTCTCGCCGATGGGATCGCCGCTCAGACTGTCGTTCCCGGCGCCGCCGGCCAGCAGGTCGTCGCCGCCGCCGCCCAGCAGGCTGTCGTCGCCGCCGCCGCCGGACACCAGATCGTGACCGGCGCCGCCGGCCAGGGTCTCGTTCCGCTCCGACCCGATGAAGGTCTGGTTGGAGGTGGTCGCCTCCAGAAAGGTGTCGCGCAGGATGGCGCGGTCGAGCGGGCTGACGTCCACCCGCCGGCCGGGCGAAAGGGAGGAGGCCAGAACGCCGTTCATCGGATCGGCTCCGGCGACGTAGGAGTAGAGCCCGCCCTCGGTCAGCGGCACGGGCGCGCCGAACACGGCCACCGCGTTGGGGCCGTTGAAGTAGGGCGCATCCCTGATGACGGTGACGTGCTGGTCGAAGCGGCTGATGGCCGTCTCGGCCACCGCTCCGGTGGCGGGGTCGCGCAGCCCCTCGACGCCGAGCGCGGCGCCGATGGCGCCGACGATCGCCGAGAAGGCGTCGTACTGGTCGGCCGGAATCGCCGGAGAAGACGCCGGATTCAGGGGGTTCAAAGGGTTGATGGCCGGATCATGCCACAGCGCCGCGTTCGGATTGACCGAAAGCAGGATGTCCGGCTTGTCCTTCCCGTTGGGATCGGTGCCGGTCCGCCATTCGTAGGCGGCCCCGGACTGGACGATGTCGTAGGTCCCGACGCTCAGCATGTTGCCGCCGACGACCTCGGCCGGAGTCACCGTCTTCTGCCCGATCACGACGCTGGTCGCCGAGCGCGCCGTGGCCAGGGAGCCGGGAGCGGCGAGGGCGGTATCGACCAGCACCTCGATGCTGGCGTCCGTGGGGATCAGGTTCCCCCAGTAGGCGAGCGCCGCCTCGACCGTTTTCAGCAAGGGACCGTCGGCGCCGGTCACGGTGGCGGTGATGGCCATGGCTTACCCTCGGCTGGGAAAGGGGGCGGTCGCGTCCTGCACTCCACCCCTCGTCACACGGATTGGATCACACTGGTTAGGGGGGCGAGGGTCAAGGATCGGTTAAAGCTCCACCCCCTTTCGGATCCGGCGGAGATCGGCCATTTTGTGGGACGGGTTTTGTGGGATGGGCGGAGCGGCGGTTCGTCCGTCGATGAACGGAAACGGTGCAGCGACGATGCGTGCGCGATGAAAATCTTAGTCATCGAGGATGATCCCAAGGCCACGGCCTTGATGCTGAAGGGCCTCAAGGACCAGGGGCATGACGCCGATCACGCCCCCGACGGCAAGAGCGGCCTGTCGCAGGCGATGTCGGGCCGATACGATGTGCTCATCGTCGACCGGATGCTGCCGTTGATGGACGGCATGGCGGTCATCATGGCCCTGCGGGCGTTGGGCGTCGACACGCCGGCGCTGATTCTCAGCGCCCTCGGCAGTCTGGAGGACCGTCTCCACGGCCTGCGCAACGGCGGTGACGACTACCTGACCAAGCCCTGCTCGCTGGGCGAACTGATCGCGCGCGTCGAGCTTCTGGGGCGGCGGCGCTCCTCCCCCAAGGCGGAAACGAGCCTCAAGGTCGGGGATCTGGAAATGGATCTCCTGACCCGCAAGGTGAAACGGGCCGGCCGCGCCATCGAACTGCACCCGCGCGAGTTCAAGCTGCTGGAATATCTGATGCGGAACGCCGGCAGCGTCGTCACCCGGACGATGCTGCTGGAGAATGTCTGGGAATTCCATTTCGACCCGCAGACCAACGTGATCGAAGTGCACATCGCCCGGCTGCGCCAGAAGATCGACCGCGATTTCGGGAGCCCGCTGATCCACACCGTGCGCGGTGCCGGGTACTGCCTGCGTGCCTGATCTCCGGCGGCTCCGCAGCGCCGCGTTCCGCATGGCGCTCTTCGGGCTCGTCCTGCTTCTGTCGGCGGGGCTGGTCGTCTTCGCCCTCCTCTACGACGTAACCGATTCCTTTCTGGAACGGCAGGCCGGGCAGGCCGCCGCCGCCGAGCTGGAGGGGCTGGACGCGCACCACAGGCGTGGCGGCCTGCCGAAACTGCTCCAGGTTCTGGAAGACCGGATGGTGACGGGCCATCCCATCGTCGGTCTCTACCTGCTGTCCGGCCCCGACGGGGCGCGCGTGGCGGGGAACCTGCCCGCCTGGCCGGACGCCGTTCCGGATGCGGACGGGCGGCTGTTCTTCCAGGCGGACGCCGCGAGGGCGGGAGCGGAGGGACCGCCCCCCGGACCCCAGCCGGTTCTGGCCGTCACCCGGACCCTGCCGGACGGACACCGCCTTCTCGTCGGGGCATGGCTCGGCGAGCGCCGCCAGTTCCGCGACCGGATCGTGGAAACCCTGTTCTGGAGCTTCGTCATCATCGCCGGAATGGCGGCGGCGGGAGGACTCGCCATCCGCCGCAACGTCACCCGCCGGCTGGAGACGATCAACCGGACGACCCGCCAGATCATCGACGGACAACTGCACGCCCGCATCCCGCACTCGCCGGGCGGTGACGAGTTGGACCGGCTGGCCGCCAACCTCAACGACATGCTCGACAAGATCGAGCGGCTGATGAGCGGGCTGCGCCACCTCAGCGACGACATCGCCCATGACCTGCGCACGCCGCTGAACCGGCTGCGCGGCCAGTTGGAAATGGTCGCCATCGAAATGCGGGAGGACGATCCCGTGCGCGAGGCCGTTCAGGACGCGATCCAGGAAGCCGACCGCCTGCTTGAAATGTTCGGGGCCCTGCTCAGCATCGCCAAGGCCGAAGCGGGCTACCAGCGGATGCCCTTGACGGACGTGGCCCTGTCGCCGGTCGTCTGGCGTGTCGTCGAGCTGTACGAGCCGGTGGCCGAGGAGAAGGGCGTGACCCTGAGCGTCCGGATCGACCGGCCGTTCGTCGTCCGCGGGCAGGAACAGCTTCTGGCCCAGGCCCTGGCCAACCTCGTGGACAACGCCGTGAAGCACACGCCGGTGGCCGGGGAGATCGTCGTCGCGGTGGCGCCGTCCGAAGAGGAGCCGGGGGCCGCCGAGCTGATCGTCGCCGACAGCGGTCCGGGCATCCCGCCGGAGGACCGCAAGCGGGTTCTCGGCCGCTTCATCCGGCTGGACTGGAGCCGCAGCACGCCTGGCAACGGGCTCGGCCTCGCCCTGGTCGACGCGGTGATCCGCCTGCACGGCGCCCGGCTGGTCATGGAGGACAACGCCCCCGGCCTGCGGGTCCGGCTCTTCTTCCCCAACGCTTCGGCCCGGCAGGACGAGCCGGCGACGATCGGGTGAGGATCGGGTGACACGCAGGGTCCGCCCCCGGGGGCGACGGGCCGCTTGCAGGTGGAAGCACTTTCGTCGCAGGCTTTTCGCTCCGTAAGGGGAAGGCCAACGTTGTCGAATCATCGCAAGTTCGCTAATTTCTCAGCGTTTTGCAGATAATCGCGCAATGAAATGGCGCGCTACGACTGAAATGGGTTCCCCGATCCGGGGTCAGGAGAGATTGCTTATGGCGACGCCCACCAGCAGCGAGCGGGTTTCCGAGGTTCTCAGCTCTTCGCAGGCCTACATCAACGCGCTTTTGTCCGACACCAAATGGGGCGGACCGGTCGGAACGGGCCTGACGCTGACCTACAGCTTTCCCACCTACGGCAGCAGCTGGTCGTCGGCGCCGGTGGGCACCGGCGGCTATGGCCCCAGCACCGGCAGCGGGGAGCCCTGGGGGAACAACCTGACGCCCCTGAACGCGATCCAGCAGAGCGCCTTCGTCCAGGCCCTGCAATCCTGGTCGGCCGTCGCCAACGTCAGCTTCGTGCAGGTGTCCGAAACGCCGTCGCAGGTGGGCGACATCCGCGTGGCCTTCAGCGCCGCCCTGCCGTCCAGCGTCTCCGGCCATGCCTATTTCCCGTACGGCTCCGAGGGGGCGGGCGGAGACATCTGGCTCAACCCCAACGGTTCGGCCAACCAGTCGCCCCAGCCCGGCAATTTCGGCTTCATGGTGATGGTGCATGAGATCGGCCACGCGCTGGGGCTGAAGCATCCCTTCGACGACGGGGTCACGCTTCCGGCCGGCACGGAGAACAACCAGTACACCGCGATGTCCTACAACAACGCTCCCGGAGCGGCGGTCTTCCCGGCCGGGCCGATGCTGTACGACATCGCGGCGATCCAATATCTGTACGGCGCCAACACCGCCTACCAGACCGGCAACGACATCTATCAGTTCAGCGCCTCGGCGGAGGAGCTGAGGACCATCTGGGACGCCGGCGGCATCGATACGTTCGACGCGTCCAACCAGGTCCTGGGGGCGACCATCAACCTGAACGCCGGCGGCTTCAGCTCCATCGGCGTGAAGAGCGGCGGCTCCCCGGCGCGGCAGAACATCGCCATCGCCTATGGGGCGGTCATCGAGAACGCGGTCGGCGGCACCGGGTCCGACGTGCTGACCGGCAACGCCGAGGGCAACGTCCTGGAGGGGCGGGCCGGCAACGACACGCTGTTCGGCGGAGCCGGACGGGACGTCCTGCGCGGGGGCGCCAACAACGACCTTCTCTTCGGCAACCAGGGCGAGGACACGCTGTTCGGCGACGACGGCGACGATCAGCTCTACGGCGGGGTGGACAACGACACCCTGTGGGGCGGTGAAGGAAACGATCAGCTGAACGGGGACAACGGTGCCGACCTCCTGTTCGGCAATCGCGGGTCCGACACGCTGTTCGGCAACATGGGCTCCGACAGCCTCTACGGCGGCGCCGGCGATGACCTGCTGTACGGAGGCCGCGACGACGACCGGATGTACGGCGACATCGGAAACGACACGCTGGTCGGCGGTCTCGGGTCCGACACGCTGTTCGGCGGCGACGACGCCGACGTGTTCCGCTTCCAGGTGGGGGACGGAGCCGATACGATCCTGGACTTCAACTACGCCGCCGGCGACCGGATCGAGCTTGCCAGCGGGCGTGGCTATGCCCTGAAGGCGGTCGGTTCCAGCAGCATGATGCTCGACTTCCTGAACGGCGACACGATCACCTTGGCGGGCAACACGCCAAGCCAGTTTTCCGCGTCCTGGCTGGTGTTCGTGTAACGGCAGCTCCCCCTCAGCGTCCAGACGTCGCCGCGACGAGCCGTGCCAGCTCGTCGCGGAGCTGGGCGACGACCGGCTCCCAAAGACCGAGGGACGGCTGCCGGAAAAGCCGCAGGGTCGGATACCAGGGGCTGTCGGACCGGCCGCGCATCCAACGCCAATCCGGGTCGGCCGACAGCAGCACCCACGCCGGCTTTCCGAGCGCACCGGCCAGATGCATGACCGCCGTGTCCACGCCGATGACCAGATCCAGCGTGGCGACGACCGCCGCGGTGTCGGCGAAGTCGCCGAGCGTCGCGCCGTGCCGGATCACCCGCTCGCCGCCCGCCACCTGCTCCAGGTCGGACTCGGCGGCTCCCTTCTGCAGGCTGTGGACCTCGACGCCCGGCAGGGCGAGAAGCGGGGCCAGTTCCTTCAGGGTGCAGGAACGGTGGAGATCGTCGGGGTCCTCCGCCCGCCCCGCCCAGACGAGACCCACCCGCAAGGGGCCGCCGCTCCCGGCACGCTCCGGGACCGGCGTCTTCAGATAAGGCACCAGATAAGGCACTGGGGCGGGGATCGTGTCGAGGGTGGTCCCGAACAGGCGCGGCAGGCTCATCAGGGGGACATGGGCGGCGTAGGGCGGCACGGCCTCCCCCTCGGACAGGACGCTCGCGCACCCTTCCAGCCCGGCCATCAGGCGCCGCAGCTCCTTGGGCACGGCCAGCACCACCCGCGCGCCACGGGCGGCGGCCAGAGGCACATAGCGGGCGAACTGGATGCTGTCGCCGAAGCCCTGCTCGGCATGGACCAGGAGGGTTTGACCGTCGAGCGGCCGGCCGTCCCAGAAAAGGTCCCAACGCGAAATCCAGGGGACCGGCCCCTTGAGCCGCCACCGCTCCTCGTACAGCCGGAACCCCTCCTCGACGGCGCCGGCGCCCAGCAGGGCCATGGCCAGATTGTAGCCGATGCGCGCGTCCTGCGGGGCGAACGCATGGGCGGCGCGGAAATGCGCGAGCGCCTCGTCCGCGCGGCCCGCCTTCATCAGGCAGACGGCCAGGTCGGCGTGGGCCGCCCGGTTCCCGGCCGCCACGGCGGCGGCGAGCAGGTGGGCCGCACCGGCATAGTCGCGGCCCAGATGATGGAACAGGCCGAGCCGGTGCAGGACGCCGGAATGGTTCGGCGCCTCCCGCAGCAGGGCGCGGCAGGCCTCGACCGCCTCGGCGAACCGGCCGGCCTGGAAGGAGGCCTCCACGTCGGCGAGGCGGTGTTCCACATGCGTCATGGCCGGAGGCCTACCGGATCTCGACGCGGCGTTCCAGTTCCACCACGGGCTTGCCGCCGCGAACCAGCGTGAAGACGCCACGGTACGAACCCGGCGCCCACCCTTCCGGCGGCCGCTTCACGCCGCTGAAGCCGAACCAGGAAACGTTGGAGGCGGAGAGGACGTTCATGCGGTCCGACAGGACGCGCCCGTTGGGCGCCACGATGCGGAACTTGGCTTCGTCGCCGGCCATGGTCCCCATCACATCGACCCAATAGATAAGGCTGCCGGAATCGCGGCCCAGCACCTCCTCGCGATGGGCGCCCCGCCGGGTCTGTTCGGGGTCCGGCGGATCGATGGCGAAGCCGGCGACCAGACCGGCGCTCTCGCGGTAGGCGAGCTTGGCGGCGGCGGCGGCGCTCCACAGCGGCGCGCGCGGGGCGTTGCAATCGCCGCCGCCAGCGTTTTCCGGCCCACTGTTCTTCGGGCCGACGAAGGGGTCGATCGGCGCCGAACCCCGGCGCAGCTCGAAATGCACATGGGGGAACATGGTCAGGCCGGACAACCCGATCAGCCCCAGCTTCTGGCCGGCTTCCACCCGTTCCCCCGGCTTCACCGCGACGCTGCCCCGGCGCAGATGGCCGTAGATCGTCTGCCAGCCGTCCCCGTGATCGAGGATGACGGTGTTGCCGCCGCCACGGTTGCGCAGCGTCGCGGGATCGGCGTCCCGCATGTCCACGTCGTCCATCTCGTCGCGCGTCGCGCGCACGATGCCCGGCGCCGCGGCGACGACCGCCACGCCCTGGCGCATGGCCGGATGATCGGGAACCCGGATGTCGGTTCCGCCGTGCCCGTCGTAGGACAGCCGGCCGCAGGCGTAGTCGCGCCGGCCGGGGCCGGGGTCGTGATCGACGTAGTTCTGCACGAAGCAGCGCTCACCCATCGCGCAATCGACCGGCAGTTCCAGCACGGGCGGATCCGCCGCCGCCGGAGCCGCAAGCCCGCCGGAGAGGACCAGAGCGGAAAGAAGCAGAACGGCCGCGAAGCGGCGGACCGGCGGCGTTCTGTCGGTCGGAATCTCGGGCATGCAAACTCCGCATGAAAATTCTGGCGGGGCCGAAAGGGGCTAGGTTCGGGCGGGCAGCGGCACCGGATACGGAAGTGGCTTGGCCTGAGGGGGGCTTCGGCGCTACTCCTCGGGAACCGCCTCATGGGACGTGGGAATAGTGCCCAGGGCACTCCTGGAATGCAACGAGATGCCCGACCCGTCAAAACCCGTTTCCGTCTGCATCGTCACGCATGAATTCGCCGGGCTGCCCGGCAGCGGCGGCATCGGCACCGCCTTCGCCGGCCTCGCCGAGGCGCTGAGCGCGGCGGGCCATGCCGTGACCGTCCTGTGCACGGGCCTTCTGCCGGTGCCGGCCGGGTTCGAGACCGACAGCGCGGCGGCGAAGGCCGGGGTGACGGTCGTCCGGCTGCCGGACAGCCCGGTTCGGGTCGAGGGCGACCAGTTCCTGCGCCTGTCGCACGACGTGTTCGCGTGGTTGGCCGAGCGGCGCTTCGACGTCGTGCATTTCGCCGACTGGACGGGGCTGGGCTTCTGCGCGACCGCCGCCAAGCGCCAGGGCCTCGCCTTCGCCGGCACCACGCTGGCGGTGGGGCTGCACGGCCCGACCCGCTGGGTGCGCAGCGCCACCGGCGGCGGGCTGGAAGGTTCCGGCGAACTGGCCATCGATTTCCTGGAACGGCGCTCGGCCGAATGGGCGGACGTCGTCGTCAGCCCGAGCCGCTATCTGCTCGACTGGCTGCGCGGGGCCGGCTGGTCGCTGCCGGCGCGGGCCGAGGTGCGGCAGAACATCCTGCCCCGCCCCGCCGGATCGGCCGTCTTCCCGCCCACCGCGCCGCGCCCCATGCGCGAGCTGGTCTTCTTCGGGCGCCTGGAAACCCGCAAGGGCGTGACGCTGTTCTGCGACGCCCTGGACCGGCTGGCGGCGGAGGGCGGTTTCCCGGATCTCGGCATCACGTTCCTGGGCGGTTCGGCGCCGGTCGATGGCGAGGACGGAGCCGCCTACGTGCGCCGCCGGGCACGGGCGTGGCCCTGGCCGGTGGGTTTCCGGCACGGCCTCTCCTCCTCCGAGGCCCTGGACTATCTGGGCGGCGAAGGCCGGCTGGCCGTCATTCCCTCACGCATCGAGAATTCCCCCTGCACCGTGGCCGAATGCCTGATCCGGGGGCTTCCCTTCCT
This sequence comes from Pseudomonadota bacterium, assembly GCA_023416195.1. Taxonomy (GTDB): domain Bacteria; phylum Pseudomonadota; class Alphaproteobacteria; order Azospirillales; family Azospirillaceae; genus Azospirillum. The sequence continues at coordinate 9,349 of JAEZID010000520.1, forward strand.
GGCGAGCCGGGTCGGCGGAACCGCCGAGCTGATCGCCGACGAGGACGCCGGCCGGGTCCTGTTCGTCCCGGAGGCCGACGCTCTGGCGGCCCGGCTCGGCCGGACGCTGCGGGACGGCGCCGCCTCGGCGCGGCTGCGCGTCGCACAGGATGCCGTTGCCGAGGAGTGGCGCGCCTGGCACGCCGCCGAGGCCGCCGCGCCGCCGGCACCGGGCACGGAGCTGGGCACGGAGCTGGGGGC
>JAEZID010000571.1 GCA_023416195.1 Pseudomonadota bacterium
GCGTTGGCGCCGACGCGCGCGCCGGCCCCGATGGTGATGCCGCCCAGCACCTTCGCCCCGGCGCCGACGATGACGCCGTCGCCCAGCGTCGGGTGGCGCTTGCCCTGGTGCAGCGAGGTGCCGCCCAGCGTGACCCCGTGATACAGCATGACGTCGTCACCGATCTCGGCGGTCTCGCCGATGACGACGCCCATGCCGTGGTCGATGAAGAAGCGGCGGCCGATGGTGGCGCCCGGGTGAATCTCGATTCCGGTCAGCGCGCGGGAGATCTGCGACACGACCCGCGCGGCGAGCTTCCAATCGCGTTCCCAGCAGTAATGCGCGATCCGGTGCAGGACGATGGCGTGCAGGCCGGGATAGCACAGCGCCACCTCCACCCGCGAGCGCGCGGCCGGGTCGCGCGCCATAATCCCATCGATCTCTTCGCGAAGATGCTTGAACACAAGAACACCCGCCGTGGTATAGTCCGCCCTCTTGCCGAGGGAGAATATCTTTCGCAAGAACTTCCGACCCGTGCCTCGCCGGTCGCGCGGGTTGCCCTTAAGGACTGTCGACGCATATAAGATGACCAAGCAAAACGGTCAAGAATTGTGTTCGGAAAATCCATGCTTTGCAATGGGCGACCACGCGCGCTTGCCCGATCGGCGGCCCCCGGACGTTCCGGTGGTTCGGATCAACCTTTGTTCGCGTCAGGATCGTCGCCCCCATGCCTGAAGTGATCATCAACGGTCCGGCCGGCCGGCTCGAAGGCCGCTATACCCACGGCACCTTGCCCAACGCGCCCGTTGCCCTGCTGCTGCACCCGCACCCGCACCACAACGGAACGATGAACAACAAGGTGGTCTTCACCCTGTTCCAGTCCTTCACGAAGCGCGGCTATTCGGCCCTGCGCTTCAACTTCCGGGGGGTCGGCCGCAGCCAGGGCACCTACGACAAGGGCGAGGGGGAGCTGGCCGACGCGGCGGCGGCGCTCGATTGGCTCCAGACCCACAACCCCAACGCCCCGGTGTGCTGGATCGCCGGCGTGTCATTCGGGGCCTGGATCGGCATGCAGTTGCTGATGCGCCGGCCGGAGATCGACGGCTTCGTGTCCGTCTCCCCGCCCGCGAACCTGTTCGACTTCTCCTTCCTGGCGCCCTGCCCGTCCTCGGGCCTGATCATCCACGGCGACAAGGACGAGCTGGTGCCCCAGGCGGCGGTGACCAAGCTGGTGACCAAGCTGTCGCATCAGAAGGACATCCGCATCGACCACCGCGTGGTCCCCGGCGCCAACCACTTCTTCGCCAACCGTTCCGACGATCTGGCGGTGCAGGTGGACGACTATCTGGACCGCGCGCTCGGCAACCCAATCGCGGCAGCAGCCGTGGTGGTGGAGTGAGGACAGCGGAATGAGCCTGCGCGCGCTGGTCATGGCCATGGTCGCCGCGCTGCCGCTGTCCGCCTGCACATCCACATCGTTCAGCGAGTTCCTCGCCGGCACGTTCGGCGGCTGGTGCCGCACCGCCTCCAACTGCGACGACCATACCCGGCGCCAGCCGTGATGACGGTCCCGTGAGCGCCATTCAGGCGGCGCGCCCGACCTGAGGCAACGGCTTTATGGATTCCAGCGTCTCGGCCAGTTCCGCCCGCGCCCGCTTGGCTTCGTAAAGATCCTGCAGGTTCATCCAATAACGCTCACCCGTGTCGAAGGCCCGGCCGAGCCGGAGCGCCATGGCGGCTGTGATACCCCGTTCACCATTGAGAATTTCCGTGACGGCGTTCGGTGGCACCTTGATGTGCTCGGCGAACTTGCGCGCGCTCAAGCCGAGCGCCTCCAGTTCATCGCGCAGAATCTCTCCAGGATGAATTGGCGGAAGATTGTCGGTCACCGGGTAGGCCATGGCTCACCCCCTATGATAATCGGTGATTTCAACGTCGCAGGGCTCACCTTGAACCAGCAAAGAATCGATTCCTTGGGGCGGCTCTTCAGCGAATGCCCACTTGAAGCAGACACGCCAACGGTCGTTGATGCGGATGCTGTACTCGCCGGCACGATCACCCGTGAGCGCTTCGAACCGGTTGGACGGTGGGTTCCGCAATTCGATCAACCGGGTGACGCTTTGCAGCTTCGCCATGGCTTTCGCCGCTTGATGAGCAATGGCTTCGAATTGGCGAACCCTCTCCCCCGCCAGAAACGCAGCCGTATGCTTATCCTTGCAGCTTCGTATTGCCATGACATCCGCCACAACCGTTATGCGTTGCATAACACATAACGGGGCTTAACGGAAGTCCGTTACCCCACTGGGTGGAACCGCCCGCCGGTCATCGGCTCCGGCACGCCCGTGGTGGTCGGCACGCTGAGCGGCAGGCCCTTGCGGCTGCGCACAGCGAGATAGGCGAAGGCTTGCGCCTCCAGCGCATCGCCGTTCCAGCCGACCTCTTCCACGGGGCCAACCGGCACGCCCAATCGGTCGGCCATCATGCCCATCAGCGTCCGGTTGCAGCGCCCGCCGCCACAGACGAGCCAGCGCACCGGCGTTTCCGGCAGGTGCGGAACCACGCGCGCCACCGACGCCGCCGTGAAGGCGGTCAGGGTCGCCGCGCCATCCTCCACCGACAGGCTCCGCACGGGCGCCGGATTGAAGGCGTCGCGGTCGAGCGACTTGGGCGCCGGCCGCTCGAAATAGGGATGATCGAGCAGGGCCGCCAGCGCCTCCGCATCCACACGCCCGCGCGCCGCCAGCGCACCGTCCGCGTCGTAGCGCGCTCCGTTCCGCCGCAGCACCCAATCGTCCACCAGCGCGTTGCCCGGCCCGGTGTCGCAGGCGATCACCGCGCCATCCCGGCCAATCCAAGTGACGTTCGCCACCCCGCCGACGTTCAGCACGGCCAGCGGGCGCGGCAACGCCTCGGCCAGCGCCCGGTGGAACAGCGGCACCAGCGGCGCCCCCTGCCCGCCCGCCTGCACGTCGGCCGTGCGGAAGTCGTTGACCACGGCGATGCCGGTCAGTCGCGCCAGATGCGCCCCGTCGCCGATCTGCCAGGTGTGGCGCTCCTCCGGCGCGTGGTGGATGGTGTGGCCGTGGAAGCCGATCAGATCCACGTCCCGCGCCGCCATGCCCGCCTCCGCCAGCAGGCGGCGCACGGCGTCGGCGTGGATTTCGGTCAACTCCCGCTCCACCGCCTCCACCGGCCCTTTGCCGCCGAGGCAGGACCGCAGACGCGCGCGAAAGCCGTCCTCATAGGGGATGGTGACGAAGGCGACCGGCTCCACCCGCACCGCGCCATCGGTGCGGACCAGCGCGGCGTCGATGCCGTCCATGGAGGTGCCGCTCATCAGCCCGACGACGGTGTGCATGCGATGCTGCCTTCTCTTGATGAAAACGGCCCCGAGAATTGTGGGGCCGGCCGTTCCATGCTAACAGACGCGACCCCGAACCTTACCACGACAGCCGGATCGCGGCCATGACGACGCTGAAATCGGATTTCCTCCGCACGCTGCAAGAGCGTGGCTTCATCCACCAGTGCACCGACCTCGCCGCCCTCGACGAGCGCGCGACGAAGGGTCCGGTCGTCGCCTACATCGGCTTCGACTGCACGGCGGACAGCCTGCACGTCGGCAGCCTGCTGCCGATCATGATGCTGCGCTGGCTGCAGAAGACCGGCCACAAGCCCATCGTCCTGATGGGCGGCGGCACCACCAAGATCGGCGATCCGTCCGGCAAGGACGAGGCGCGCCAGCTGCTGACCGACGCGGCCATCGACGCCAACATGGCGGGCATCAAGCGCATCTTCGGCCGCTATCTGTCCTTCGGCGACGGCCCGACCGACGCGGTGATGGTCAACAACGCCGACTGGCTGGACGAGCTGAAGTACATCCCGCTGCTGCGCGACATCGGCCGGCACTTCACGATCAACCGCATGCTGACCTTCGACTCAGTCAAGCTGCGGCTGGAGCGCGAGCAGCCGCTGACGTTCCTGGAATTCAACTACATGATCCTCCAGGCCTACGACTTCGTGGAGCTGTTCCGCCGCCACAAATGCGCGCTCCAGATGGGCGGGTCCGACCAGTGGGGCAACATCATCAACGGCGTCGAACTCGGCCGCCGCACCGATGGGGCGGAGCTGTTCGGCCTGACCACGCCGCTGCTGACCACCTCGTCGGGCGCCAAGATGGGCAAGACGGCGGCGGGAGCCGTGTGGCTGACCGCCGACAAGCTCAGCGCCTACGATTTCTGGCAGTACTGGCGCAACACCGAGGACGCCGACGTCGGCCGCTTCCTGCGCCTCTACACCGAACTGCCGCTGGACGAGGTCGCGCGCCTGGAGGCGCTCCCGGGTGCCGAGATCAACGAGGCCAAGAAGATCCTGGCCCACGAGGTGACCAAACTCGCCCACGGCGAGGAGGCCGCCCTGGAGGCCGCCGAGACCGCCCGCCGCACCTTCGAACAGGGCGCCGCCGCCGAGGGCCTGCCGACCATCGACGTCTCCCGCGGCGACCTGGAAGCCGGTCTGCCGGTGGTTGACCTGCTGGTGTCGACCGGACTCGCCGCATCGAAGGGCGAGGCCCGCCGCCTCATCAAGGGTGCCGGCGCCAAGATGAACGACGCGGCCATCGCCGACGAAGCCGCGAAGGCGACCACCGCCGACCTGAACGGCGACGGCGTCATCAAGCTCAGCGCCGGCAAGAAGCGCCACGCGCTGGTGAAGGCCGTGTAAGGGGCCGCGTTTGCCCCCTCCCTAACCCTCCCCCGCTACGCGGGAGAGGGAACTCCGTCGCAAGCCCTCAAAGCCCTCTCCCGCGCAGCGGGGGAGGGAGGGACCCGCGAAGCGGGAGGGAGGGGGCAAACGCCTACCGCATGTCCGGATCGGTCGGCGGCGCAGGAGCCGGCGCCGTCTTTCCATCCCCCAGGAAGAACAGGTTCCGCAGGAAACCCGGCGCCAGTACGGCCAACGGGTTCACCGACACGTCCGGGTCGCCCAGCGGACCCTGCACGCGCCACGTCGCGCTGAAAATCCCCTGCCCCTCGCCGCCGCTCAGCAAGTCGCCGAGCAGCGGAATTTGCCCGACGATGCGGTTCAGCCCGTACAGCGGCACGATGGTGCCGCGCAGGTTCGCCGTGTCGGTGCCGAGATCCACGTCGCCCTCCAGCGTCAGGCCGAGCGCCGAGCCGGAGGTGCGCAGATCCTTCAGCGTCACCAGCCGCCCATCCTTGCGGTACTTGCCCGACAGGCGGCCGAAGTGGATGTCCTTGCCGCCGCCCATCAGCTCTGCGAAGCCGGCCGGCGAGATGGCGTTCAGGATGCGCGCCAGCACCGGCGGATCGACCAGCGCGTAGTCGGTCACCTCCACCGCGCCCTCGATGGCGGCGTCGGCGCGCGGCTCCACCGTGCGGCCGGTGATGCGCAGGCTGCCGCCCTTGACCCGGTCGTTGAGGTCCAGCGCGCGGATGGCGTCGCCCGCGTTGTCGGTGACGATGCTCACGTCGTGGAAGCCCTGGGCGCCCGGCTGGTAGCGGACGGCCAGCGTGCCGTCACGGCCCACCCGCGCGTTGATGTCCAGGTTCGTCCAGGACTTGGCGTCGCGCTTCAGCTGGCCGGACACTTCCGACAGATACCGCCCGTCCCCGAACACCACGCGGCCCAGCTTGACGTTGAAGTCCAGCGGCGTCGCCTTGCCGTCCTCGGGCTCCGGCGGCTTCGGGGCGTCGCCCCGGCCGGCCAGCGCGCGGGCGTCCAGGCTCTGCCCGGTGATGGTTCCGGCGTATCCCCCCTTGTCTCCTCGGGCGTTGGGGGGCCGCACGGTCACGTCGGCGCGGATGTCCGTCTGGCCGACCGACAGCTGGTTCACCACCACGCGCGACACCGCCATGGTCGGCTGCGCCAGCTCCACCACCGCCTGCCCGTTCAGACCGCCGGCATTGACCGTCAGGCCGGTGACGCGCGTCACGCGGTCCTTCTGGAACTCCAGCGCCAGCTTGCCCGTGCCGGGCACGCCCGGCTTCTTCTCCCAGCCCAGTTCCGGGATGGACAGGTGGGTCTTCTCCAGGTTCATCGCGGCGGTCAGGGCGAAGCGCTTGCGCTGGTCGATGGTGAACAGCACGTCCGCCCCCAGCGGCCCGGTCACGTATTCCTGAAGGTCGATGCCGTGGCTGCGCAGGTCCTTGGCGTCGATGTCGCCCTTGACGGTGATTCGCGTGCGCGGCCCCTTGGCGGTGGAGTCGAACTGCTCCTTCCAGTCGATGGCGACGGGTACGCCGTCCAGCTTGGTGGTGCCCTTGATCGCCATGGCGTTCATGTCGAGCACCAGCGACAGCTCGCCGTCCGTGGCGTTCAGGCCGGCGGCGACCTTCTCCGCCCCGACCCCGCGCAGCTTCGCGGTGACGTCGAGGTTCAGGTCCTCCACCTTCAGGTCGGCCAGCAGCGGGAACTGGAAATGCAGCTGCGCGTCGGCCGTGCCCTGCGTCTTCTTCGGGTCGAGGTCGAGGCGGCTGGGGTAGCCCAGCGGCGGGCTGTCCAGCACGGTCAGGATGGTGCGCACCGGCCCGCGCACCGGGATCCGGATGTCCATGTGCTCCTTCTCGATATCCAGACCGCTGATGACCACCGTCCCGTCGCCCACCGTCACGTCGCCGATGCGCCCGCCCTTGGTCTGGATGGTGAAGGTCTTGCCGTCGGTGATCGCCTCCAGCCCCGCCCCGGTGACGACCGGCAGCGGGTGGAAGTAGTCCACCGTCATGTCCTCGCCCCGGATCGTCGCCTGGAAATGCGTGGTATCGATAGCCTCCAGGTCGTCGAGCGGCCCGGCGAGGCCGACCGTCGCCGTCGCCTCCTGCACCACGCCGTGCGACAGGTTGGCCGTCACCCACTCCCGCGCGTTGGGGCTCACCCCCAGCGGCCAAAGGCGGCGCAGCGCCTCCACCGGCACTTGGCGCGCGGTCACGGCGGCCTCCACGGCCAGTTGCCCGTCCGGCGCGGTGGCGCGCGCCGTGCCCTCCAGCGTCGGCCCGCCGAGGTCGAGCGCCAGCCGCTCCACCTTCAGCCACCCCGCATCCGGCCGCCCGGCCGTCCGTTCCCCCGTCAGGCTCAGCGCGGCCGACGCAATGGTCACGGGTTCGGGGAACAGCTCCGGATGCACGACGGTCCCGGCACCGGCCTGGAGGTCAAGGCGGCCCGCTTGTGGCTGGTATTCCGGGTCCAGCTCCACGCTGGCCACGCCCGACAGAGGCACCGCCGCCGCGGCGAGCGGCTCCAGCATCGGCGCCAGACCGGCCAGACTCGCCGGCACAAGGTCCGCCAGCCGGGCGTTGACCGTCGCCCCCTTGCCCACCGTCTCCGCGCCGTCAAGGTCGAGCACCGCCGTGTGCCCGTCCCGCGCCACCTCGATGCGCGCGGTCGCGTTGCGGCGGTCCCCCTGTTCGGTCACGGTGCCGTGCCCGGACAGGCTCAGCGCGTCGGACACCACCGCCAGCCGCTCCACGGCCGCCCGCCGTCCGGCGACGTCCAGCGACCCGCGCGCCTGGATGCTCTCGATCCGGTAGGGCTCCGGCCGCAACTCGGGCAGCGTCACGGTTCCGGCTCCGCCACGCAGCTCGAAGCCGACGCGCACCGGCTCGAACCGCGCGTCCAGCGTCGCGTCCAGCCTGCCGCCGACCGGCACCGCCACCGCCGCGAGCGGCGCCAGCGCCGGCCCGATCCGCGCCAGCGAGGCCGGTTCCAGCCCTTCGAAGCGGGCGGACAGGCTGGTCGTCGCGTCGCCCATGGCGTGGAAGCCGGACGCCTCGACCAGCGTGCTCCGCCCCGCGAGATCGAGCGCGAGACGGGCGCCGCCCGCGATGCCCCGCTCGTCGCGGGTCAGGACGATGTCGCTTTCGTTGGCGTGCCAGGACAGGCCCAGCATGCGGTTTTCCACCGTCAGGTCGGCCCCGGTGACGGTCAGCCGCCGCAGCAGGCCGAACGGGCGTTGCGGATCCGGCGGCTGGAGCAGGGTCTCGACGATCTCCCCCGCGAAGTCCGGTCCGCCCTCCGGTTCCTGCGGCTCGCGCCCGTCGGGGAGCGCGCCCGCGCGCACGTCGAAATCGAGGCTGCCGTCGGCGCGGCGCAGAATCTGGAGGCGCGGTCGGATCAGCTCCAGCCGCGTCGGCGACAGGCGTCCGCGGAACAGCTCCCGCACCGAGAAGCCGACGCCCAGTTCCGGCACCGCCGCCAGCACCGTCCCTTCGGCGTTGACCGCGCGCACCCGCAGCGCCCGCAGGTCGAGCCGGGTCAGCCCTGCGCTTTCCTCCTCATCGACCCAGGAGATGACCAGTTCGCCGACATCGACGGTGTAGCGCCCCTGCGGATCGCTCAGCGCGTTCTCGACATAGGGGGTCAGCGGGTCGAGCGTGATCGGCCCCTGCGCCAGCCGCCACGCGAGCAGCCCGCCCGAGGCCCCCACCACGACGACCGCGCCGGCCGCCGTCCAGGCCAGGATCTTTGCCGTGCGCCGAATCAAGGGAGGACACCATCACCGTTGACCAACGCCTGCCCATCGCGCAAGTTTTTGCCCACTCCTCGTGCAGGGACAATCACCATCATGCCGACCGCCGCGTTGCCGAAGCCGTTCGATCCCGCCCTGGCCGAAAGGGGCCTGGAACGCTGGCGCCAGGAGGCGGCCAAAGCCCCGGAAGACCTCCGCGACTGGGCCGAGGCATACGCCGCCTCGCCCGAAGGCCGCGCGCTGCTCGACGCGGTCTGCGGCAACAGCCCGTACCTTGGCCAGACCCTGACGCGCGAGCTTCCCTTCGTGCGGCGCGTGGTGACGGACGGGTTTGACGCCGCCTTCGCCGAGCTGCTCCGGACGCTGGAGGCCGAATGCGGCGACGAGCGCAACATGGACCGGCTGATGACCGGCCTGCGCCTCGCCAAGCGCCGCGCCGCCCTGCTGATCGGCATGGCCGACATCGCGGGCGCGTGGGTGCTGGAACAGGTCACCGGCGCGCTGTCCGACATCGCGGAGACGTCGGTGCGGCTGGCGTCGAACCACCTGCTGCGCCGGGCGGCGGAGGCGGGCACGCTGACGCTGCCGGATCCGCAGCGACCATGGGTCGGGTCGGGTCTGATCGTGCTTGCCATGGGTAAACTGGGTGCGCGCGAACTCAACTATTCCAGCGATATCGACCTGATCGTCCTGTACGACGACGCCGTCGTGCAGACCCCCCAGCCGGACAACCTCGCCCGCACGTTCATCCGTATCGCGCGCGATCTCGTGCGCATTATGGATGAACGCACCAAGGACGGCTACGTCTTCCGCACCGACCTGCGCCTGCGTCCCGATCCGGGCGCCACGCCGCTGGCCGTTTCCGTCTCGGCGGCCGAAATTTATTACGGCAGCGTCGGCCAGAACTGGGAGCGCGCGGCCATGATCAAGGCCCGGCCCATCGCCGGCGATCCCGACGCGGGCGCCCATTTCCTGCGCTTCCTGGAACCGTTCGTGTGGCGCCGTCACCTGGATTTCGCGGCCATTCAGGACATCCACTCGATCAAGCGCCAGATCAACGCCCACAAGGGTCACCGTGAAGTGACGGTGAACGGCCACGATATCAAGGTCGGGCGCGGCGGCATCCGCGAGATCGAGTTCTTCGCCCAGACCCAGCAGCTGATCTTCGGCGGGCGCGACACCCGTCTGCGCATCGCCCCGACCCTGCTCGCCAACAAGGCGTTGTGCGCGGTCGGCCGCGTTCCCGAAGCGGCGGTCGTCGAGCTGGAGGAGGCCTACCGCTTCCTGCGCCGGGTCGAGCACCGCATCCAGATGACCGACGACCGCCAGACCCACCAGATCCCGGCCGACGACCAGGGCGTGGCGCATCTGGCGACCTTCCTCGGCTACGACGACGTGGAGGCGTTCCGCGCCGACCTGCTGGCCCAGCTCGGCCGGGTCGAGGACCGCTACGCCGAACTGTTCGAGGAGGCGCCCAGCCTGTCCGGCCCCGGCAACCTCGTCTTCACCGGCACCGACGACGACCCCGGCACGGTCGAGACGCTGCGCGGCATGGGCTACCAGGACCCCAGCCGGATCATCTCCGTCGTGTCCACCTGGCACCGGGGGCGCTACCGCTCCACCCGCTCCGGCCGCGCGCGGGAGCTGCTGACCGAACTGGTCCCGGCGATGCTCGCCGAACTCGCCAAGACGCCCGCCCCGGACGAGGCGCTGGTGAAGTTCGACAACTTCCTCGGCCGCCTGCCGGCCGGCGTCGGGCTGTTCTCGCTGTTCATCGCCAACCCCTGGCTGCTCGCCCTGGTGGCGGAGATCATGGGCACGGCGCCGCAGCTGGCCGAGACGCTGTCGCGCAACCCGTCGCTGCTCGACGCGGTGATCTCGCCCGACTTCTTCGACCCGCTGCCGGGCCGCGAGGGCCTGCGCGCCGAATACCAGCGCGTCATCGCCGGCGCCCATATCCTGCGCGGCATCACCGACGGCGACCGCTGCGGCCCCTTCCTGGCCGACCTCGCCGACGTGGTGGTCCCCGAACTGGCGACCCGCGTGGAGCAGGAATTCGCCGCCCGCCACGGCCATGTGCCCGGCGGCGCCTGGGTGGTGGTCGCCATGGGCAAGCTGGGCAGCCGCCAGCTGACCATCACCTCGGACATCGACCTGATCGTGGTCTACGAGGCGCCGCCCGAATCGCGGATGTCCGACGGCGCCAAGGCGCTGGCCCCCAACGAGTATTACATCAAGCTGACGCAGCGCCTGACCAACGCCATCACCGCCCCGATGGCCGACGGGCGCCTGTACGAGGTGGACATGCGGCTGCGCCCGTCCGGCAACGCCGGGCCGCTCGCCACCTCGCTGGAGTCCTTCACCAGCTATCAGGCCAAGGACGCCTGGACGTGGGAGCACATGGCCCTGACCCGCGCCCGCGTCATCGGCGGCGACCCGGCCCTGGCAGCCAAGGTCGAGTCGGCCATCCGCGCCGTGCTGACCGGCCCGCGCGACCCGGCCAAGACGTTGTGGGACGTGGCCGACATGCGCCGCCGCATCGACAAGGAATTCGGCACCGGCAACATCTGGGACATCAAATACGCGCGCGGCGGCCTGATCGACATCGAGTTCACCGCCCAGTATCTCCAGCTCCGCCACGGGCACGACCACCCGGACATCCTGTCCATCGGAACGGCGGTCGCCATCGGCAACGCCGGGGCCGCCGGGCTGCTCGACCGCGCCGTGGCGGACGAGCTGGTCGCGACCCTGCGGCTGTGGCGCCGGATCCAGGGATTCCTGCGGTTGACCACGGACGGCGTGCTCGACCCCGGTCAGGTGTCGCCGACGCTGCTGGCGGGCCTGTCGCGCGCCGCCTTCCCGGACGAGGAACCTGTGGTTGACTTCGCGGCGCTCGACGCCAGAATCCGGGCCATCGCCGCCCGCGCCCATCGCCACTTCGTCGCCTTGGTCGAGGAGCCGGCGTCCAAGCTGCCTCCCCCAGAGACCAACGAAGAAGCAAAACTCCCATGAGCGTCGAGATCGGAACCCCCGCCCCGGACTTCACCATGCCGACCGACGGCGGCGGCAGCGTCACGCTGTCGGCCCTGAAGGGCAAGCCGGTGGTGCTGTATTTCTACCCGAAGGACGACACCTCGGGCTGCACGTCGGAGGCCTGCGGCTTCCGCGACCAGTTCCCCGACTTCACCGGCGTCGACGCGGTGGTGATCGGCGTTTCCAAGGACAGCGTCGCCAGCCACGACAAGTTCAAGGCCAAGTACGAGCTGCCCTTCACCCTCGCCTCCGACAAGGAGACCGGCGTGGCCGAGGCCTACGGCGTGTGGGTGGAAAAGAGCATGTACGGCCGCAAGTACATGG
>JAEZID010000580.1 GCA_023416195.1 Pseudomonadota bacterium
TTCTGGTACCGCCCCGCCGGACTCGCGGCGTGGCCGCTGGCTCCCCTCGGTGCGCTCTACGGGCTGGCCGGGCGGCTCCGCATGGCGAGGGGCACGACATACAAGGCGGGCGTGCCTGTGCTGTGCGTCGGCAACCTCGTGGGCGGCGGCGCCGGCAAGACTCCGGTCTGCATCGCCGTCGCCGAGGCTCTGCGGGCGCGCGGGGTCGCCGCCCATTTCCTGACGCGCGGGCATGGCGGACGCGAGCGCGGGCCGCTGCCCGTCGATCCCGCTCGCCATGGCGCCGACGATGTCGGGGACGAGGCCCTGCTGCTGGCCGCGCACGCTCCCTGCTGGGTGGCGCGCGACCGCGCCGCGGGCGCGCGGGCGGCGGAGTCGGCGGGTGCCCAGGCCATCGTCATGGACGACGGCTTCCAGAACCCCGGCCTTGCCAAGGATTGCGCGCTGGTCGTGGTGGACGGCGGCGTCGGCTTCGGCAACGGGCGGCTGGTGCCGGCCGGTCCCTTGCGCGAACCGGTGGCGCGCGGCCTCGCCCGCGCCGACGCCGTGGTCGTGATGGGGGACGACCGCGCGGGCGTGGAACGGCTGGTCCGCGACACCTGTCCCGGCGACGCCTTGCCCGTGCTGCACGCCCGGATGGACCCGGCCGAGGAGGTGCGGGACCTGGCGGGGCGCGCCGTGCTGGCCTTCGCCGGCATCGGCCGCCCGGAGAAATTCTTCGCGACGCTGGAAGCGCTGGGCGCCCGCGTGGTGGAGCGGGTCGGGTTCGCCGACCATCACCCCTACCGACCGGAGGAGATCATGGCCCTGGTGGATCGCGCCGCCGGCCTCGGCGCGATGCCCGTGACCACCGCCAAGGACGCCGCCCGCCTGCCGGCCGCGCTGCGCGCCCGGGTGCGCGTGGTGCCGGTGCGCGCGGCGTGGCGGGACCCGGCGCTGCTGGACCGCCTGCTCGACAGCCTTCCGACGCGCGGAGGACCGCATGGCCAAGCCGCGTAGCCCGGCGGCGAAATGGCTGCTCCGCCGGGTCGGCCACCCGCTGGAGTCGCTGTTCGTCCACGGCGTCTGCCGCCTGTTCCGCGCCCTGCCGCTCGACCGCGCCTCAAGCCTCGGCGGCTGGATCGGGCGCAGCGTGGGGCCGTTCCTGCCGGGGACGAAGACCGCCCGGCGCAACCTGGAGCGCGCCTTCCCCGAGAAGTCCCGCGCGGAGATCGACGCCATCCTGCGCGGCATGTGGGACAATCTCGGCCGCGTCATCGCCGAGTATCCGCATCTGGACGAGATCGGCGAGTGCGGTCCCGGCGGCCGCGTCGAGCTGGTCGGGCGCGAGCACGTCGACGCCCTGCGCGACGACGGCAAGGCCGGCATCATGGTGTCCGGCCACCTCGCCAACTGGGAGGTGCAGTCGGTCACCGCGCGCAAGCTGGGGCTGGAACTGGCGCTGGTCTACCGCGCGCCGAACAACCCCAAGGTCGGCGCCCTGCTGACCGATTTGCGCGGCGCCGCCTCGGGCACGCAGATCCCCAAGGGGCCGGACGGCGCCCGCACGCTGATCCGCGTCCTGTCGAAGGGCGGGCACGTCGGCATGCTGATCGACCAGAAGATGAACGACGGCATCCCCGTCCCCTTCTTCGGCCGCACCGCCATGACCGCCCCGGCGGCGGCGCAGCTGGCCGGACGCTTCGGCATCCCGCTGTGCCCGGCGCGCACGGAACGGCTGGGCGGCGCGCGCTTCCGCATCACCATCCTTCCGCCCGTCGCCATGCCGGACACCGGCGATCGCAACGCCGACACGCGGATTTTGATGGAACGCCTGAACGCCCTGTTGGAGCAATGGATACGGGAACGCCCGGCGGAATGGCTGTGGCTGCACCGGCGCTGGCCCGATTGAGGATCTCGCCCGATTGAGGATGTTGTCATGTCCCTGCCGCTCGACCCGCATCTTCTGCAACTGTATCTGATCGCCGCGACCGTCCTGGTGCTGGCGCCGGGGCCGGATTCGCTGCTCGTCCTGTCGCGCAGCATCTCCGATGGGCGCAACGCGGGCGTGACCGCCACGGCCGGCATCACCGTCGGCAACATCGTGCACGCCTTGCTGGCCGCCGCCGGCATCTCCGCCCTGATCGCGGCGTCGCCGGCGCTGTTCGACCTGCTGCGCTACGCGGGCGGGGCCTATCTGGGCTGGATCGGCGCGCGGGCGTTGTGGAGCGCCTTCACCGCGCGCGGCGCGGCCGGAAACGAGGCGCCCGAGTCGCCCCAGCAAAGCCGGGTTTTCCTCCAGGCGCTGCTGACCAACCTGCTGAATCCGAAGATCATCCTGTTCCAGCTGGCCTTCGTCCCGCAGTTCATCGCGCCGGAGCTGGGCCATGTGGCGGTGCAGATCTTCGCGCTGGGCACGATCCTGGCCGGACTCGGCTGCGCCTATCTGCTGGGCGTCGCGGCGCTCAGCGCCGGGGCGGCGCGGCGCGTTCTGTCCAACGCGCGCGTCAAAGCCGTGCTGGACGGCGTGGCGGGCGTGCTGTTCCTCGGCTTCGCGGTGCGCCTTCTGCTGACCGACCGGCGCATTGCGTAGGCGTCGAAAAACGTCACACAGCCTGTGGACGGGCGGCACTCCCGGTGTCATAGTGCCGCCCGCGTTTGACCGGCCCTCTGATCGCGAGCGACGATGAGCGAGAAAATCTCCCTGATCACCTGGATGGCGAACATCCACATCCGGTTTGTGACCTGGCGCCGGGGCGAGAAGGTTGGCACCGACCGCTTCGGCAACACCTACTACCGCGACAAGAACGCCAAGCGCGGCCTGAAGGAGCGCCGCTGGGTGCTCTACAACGGTGAGCCGGAGGCCTCCAAGGTCCCGCCGGAGTGGCACGCCTGGCTGCATCACACCACCAAGGACCCGCTGCCGGAAGGCACCAGCCCTTACCACAAGCCCTGGCAGAAGGAGCACATGGCCAACCCGTCGGGTTCGGCGCAGGCTTACCGGCCGCCGGGGCACCAGTACGCCGGCGGGCAGCGCGTGCGCGCCACCGGCGATTACGAGCCGTGGACTCCGGGCTGAGCCGCCCGGACCGTCCTTTAGGAAGCATTCATGCGCCGCAATGTGATTGAGACCGTGCTCGGCGGGGTCGTCCTCGCCGTCGCCGGCTTTTTTCTCGCCTTCGCCTACACCAGCGCCGACCTGCGCAAGGTGGACGGGTACGAGATCACCGCCAACTTCTCCAGCATCTCCGGCCTGCAAAGCGGGGCGGACGTGCGCATCAGCGGCGTGAAGGTGGGTTCGGTCACCGGTCTGACGCTCGACCCGAAGAGCTATCAGGCGGTCGTGCACATGTCGGTGCACCCGGACATCAAGCTGCCCAAGGACACCGCGGCGTTGATCGCTTCGGAAAGCCTGCTGGGCGGCAAGTTCCTGGCGCTGGAGCCCGGCGGCGACCCCGACATGATCAAGCCCAACGGCCGCGTCGAGTACACGCAGAGCACCCCCGGCATCGAGCAGCTTCTGGGACAGGTCATCTTCTCGCTCCAGAACATGAGCAAGCCGGACGGCGCCCAGGAAGGGGCCGAGCCTCCGAAGATGTGATGACGACGTGGAAGGGGCCGAAAGGCCCCTTCGGTCGTTTTGGAGCCCAGGGAAGCAAAAAAGCCGGAAGCAAAAACCATGACCGACCAGCGTTGGGAGAGCGACGGCTACAAGCGGCACGCGGGCTTCGTGCCGGAATTGGGCATGCCGGTGGTGGACCTGCTGGCGCCCCGGCCGGGGGAACGGATCCTCGACCTCGGCTGCGGCGAGGGAACGCTGACGGAACGGCTGGCGGCGCTCGGCTGCGACGTGGTCGGCGTGGACGCCAGCCCGGAGTTCGTCGCCACCGCCAAGGCGCGCGGCCTGGACGCGCGGGTGGCCGATGCCCACGATCTGCGCTTCAACAGCGAGTTCGATGCGGTCTTCTCCAACGCGGCGCTGCACTGGATGACGCGGCCGGACGCGGTGATCGCGGGCGTCAAGCGGGCGCTGAAGCCCGGCGGGCGCTTCGTCGGGGAGTTCGGCGGGGCCGGCAACGTCGAACGCATCGTCGCGGCGCTGATCCGCGCGCTCGACAAGCGCGGCATCGACGGCGCGGCGGCGAACCCCTGGTATTTCCCGACTCCGGAGGAATACCAGGGCAAGCTGGAGGCGGCGGGCTTCACGGTCGCCAGCATCGCCCTCATCCCCCGCCCCACCCCGCTGCCGACGGACATGGCCGGTTGGCTCGGCACCTTCGCGCAAAGCTTCCTCAACCGCGTGCCGGACGCCGACCGCCCCGCCCTGCTCGCCGAGGTGATGGAGGATCTCGCTCCAGCCCTGCGGGACGCGGACGGCCGGTGGACGGCCGACTATGTCCGGCTGCGCTTCGCCGCCACGGCGTAACCTCAACCGGAACCATTGCCCGCATCCCAGCGTTTTCTCCGCAATTCGAGCAAAACAGGAGGAAAAGCGATGCAGGCGCGTGTTTTGGCCGTTCTCGGCCTGGGGCTTCTGGTCACGGCTTGCGGCAACACCATGGAGGAGAAGGCCGGCAGCGGGGCGCTGGGCGGGGCTGCGG
>JAEZID010000031.1 GCA_023416195.1 Pseudomonadota bacterium
ATCACGAGGGCGACTATTACCGCACGCGCCTGACCCACAGCCTGGAGGTCGCGCAGATCGCGCGCTCCATCAGCCGCGCGCTGGGGCTGAACGAGGATCTGGCGGAGGCGGTGGCGCTGGCCCACGATCTCGGCCACACGCCGTTCGGCCACGCCGGGGAATGGGCGCTGGACGCCTGCATGGCGCCCTACGGCGGCTTCGCGCACAACGACCAGACGCTGCGCATCCTGACGATGCTGGAGCGCCGCTACGCCGATTTCGACGGGCTGAACCTGACCTGGGAAGCGCTGGAGGGCGTGGTCAAGCACAACGGGCCGCTGCTGCCGCTCAAAGGCGAGGGTCGGGATGGCAAGCGGCTGCCGACGACGCTGGCGGCCTTTCAGGAGCAATGGGACCTGGAACTGCACACCAACCCCGGCGCCGAGGCGCTGGTGGCGGCGCTGGCTGACGACATCGCCTACAACAACCACGACATCGACGACGGATTGCGCGCCGGGCTGTTCACCGTGGACGAGGTGGCCGAACTGCCGCTGGTCGGTCCGGTGATCCGGGAGGTCTGCGACCGCTACCCCAATTTGGAGCGTTCGCGCCTCATCCACGAGACGATCCGCCGCATGATCAACGCCATGGTCACCGACCTGCTGGCCGAGACCGGCAAGCGTCTGGCGGAGCACAAACCGGGCAGCGCGGCGGAACTCCGGGCGCTGCCGCAGCCGGTGGTCAGCTTCTCCGACGGAATGTTCGAGGCGCAACGCCCCTTGCGCGCATTCCTGAAACAGCGCATGTACCGCCACTACCGGGTGAACCGGGAGATGAGCAAGTGCAAGCGGGTCGTCACCGCCCTGTTCGATCTGTTCATGGCCGAGCCGAACACCCTGCCCACCCAGTGGCAGGAGGAGATCCGGCAGCGCGGCGGTGACACGGACATGGCGGTGCGGGCGCGCCTTGTCGCCGACTACATCGCCGGGATGACCGACCGTTACGCGCTGGCCGAGTACAGCCGCCTTTTCGACATGGATGCCAAGACCTAATACGATGAACATCTTCAAGGCGTTCGAGAACGACATCCGCAAGCTGCTGGACGAGTTGGCCGCCGAAGGCCAGATCCCGGCGGGCCTCGACACCGGCCGTCTGACGGTCGAGCCGCCGCGCGAGGCGGCGCACGGCGACCTGTCCACCAACGCGGCGATGATCCTCGCCAAGCCCGCCGGCAAGCCGCCGCGCGCGCTGGCCGAGCTGCTGGTGGCCAAGCTGAAGGCGCGTTCCGACGTGGCCAGCGTGGAGATCGCCGGGCCGGGCTTCGTGAACCTGCGCCTGGCCGCCGACGTGTGGCGCGACCGCATCCGCGACGTGCTGAACGCCGGCACGGCCTATGGGCAGAGCGATCTGGGCGCGGACGAGCCGGTGAACGTCGAATACGTCTCGGCCAACCCGACCGGCCCGCTGCACGCGGCGCACGGGCGCGGCGCGGTGTTCGGCGACGCGCTGGCCGCCCTGCTGGAGAAGGCCGGGCACAAGGTCACGCGCGAGTATTACATCAACGACGCCGGCGCCCAGGTGGACGTGCTCGGCCGCTCGACCTTCCTGCGCTACCGCGAGGCGCTGGGCGAGGACATCGGCGCGATTCCGGCGGGTCTCTATCCGGGCGAGTATCTGAAGGAGGTCGGTCAGGCTCTGGCCGAGCGCGACGGCAACAAGTGGGTCGGCGCCGACGAATCCGAATGGCTGCCGGCCTGCCGCGACTTCGCCATTGCCAAGATCATGGAGTGGATCAAGGAGGATCTGGGCGTCCTTGGCGTGCGCATGGACGTCTACAGCTCCGAACGCGCGCTGGTGAAGGCCGGCGCCGTCGACACGGCGCTGAAGGCGCTGGAGGATCGCGGCCTGATCTACGTCGGCGTGTTGGAGCCGCCGAAGGGCAAGAAGCCCGACGACTGGGAGCCGCGCCCGCAGACGCTGTTCAAGTCCACGGACTTCGGCGACGACGTGGACCGGCCGCTGAAGAAGTCGGACGGATCCTTCACCTACTTCTCGAACGACATCGCCTATCACTATGACAAGTATCGGCGCGGCTTCGCCAACCTGATCGACGTCTGGGGCGCCGACCACGGCGGCTACGTCAAGCGCATGCAGGCGGCGACCACGGCCATCACCGAGGGCAAGGCGGCGCTGGACGTGAAGCTGTGCCAGCTCGTCCACCTGATGAAGAACGGCGAGCCGGTGAAGATGTCCAAGCGCGCGGGCACCTTCGTGACGCTGCGCGACGTGATCGAGGAGGTCGGCAAGGACGTCGTCCGCTTCATCATGCTGACCCGGCGCAACGACCAGACGCTGGAATTCGACTTCGCCAAGGTGGTCGAACAGTCGAAGGACAACCCGGTCTTCTACGTCCAGTACGCGCACGCGCGCTGCCGTTCGGTGCTGCGCCACGCCGCCGCCGCGATGCCGGGCGCCGACCTGTCGCCGGCGGCGCTGGCCGGTCGCGCCAACCTCGCCCGCCTGGACGCGGAGGAGGAGATGGATCTTGCCAAGCGCATGGCGACCTGGCCGCGCCTGGTGGAATCGGCCGCCGAGGCGCACGAGCCGCACCGCGTGGCCTTCTACCTGTACGACCTCGCCAGCGACTTCCACGCGCTGTGGAACAAGGGGCGCGACGACGCCTCGCTGCGCTTCCTGATCGACGGCGACGAGGAGGTGACGGTCGCCCGTCTGGCGCTGGTCAGCGCCGTCGCCACGGTCATCGCCTCCGGCCTCGCGGTCATGGGCGTCGAACCGGTCGAGGAAATGCGGTCATGAAGTATGACGGCGACGTCAACTACGCCAACGACCCCTACGGCATGCCGCCGCAGAGGGGAGGGGGGCGGCGCGGGCTGCTCGGCCTCGGGCTGGCCGTGGTCGGGATCGTCGCCTTCGCGGGCGCCATCGTCGTCGTCTACGGCAAGGGCGGGGGCGGCACGGTCGATGGCGCGCCGCCGCTGCTGACCGCCGACGCCACGCCGACCAAGATGCGCCCGGAACAGCCGGGCGGCATGGAGGTGCCGCACCAGGACAAGCTGGTCTATGAGCGGCTGAGCGACCGGAGCGTCCGGCCGAATGTCGAACGCCTGCTGCCGCCGCCGGAACAGCCGC
>JAEZID010000099.1 GCA_023416195.1 Pseudomonadota bacterium
AGCTGCGACGAGACGGCGGCGGCCATCGTCACCGACGCGCGGGAAATCCGCGCCGACGTGGTGCTCTCGCAGCTGGACGACCACACGCCCTACGGCGGCGTCGTCCCGGAAATCGCCGCGCGCGCCCATCTGGAGCATCTGGACGGGCTGATCCGCCGCGCCATGGAGGATGCGGGGCTCGGCTTCGGCGACATCGACGCGGTGGCGGCGACCGGCGGGCCGGGGCTGATCGGCGGCGTCATCGTCGGCGTCATGACCGCCAAGGCCATCGCCGCCGCCCGCAGGCTGCCCTTCGTCGCGGTGAACCATCTGGAAGGCCACGCCCTGACCGCGCGGCTGACCGACGACGTGCCGTTCCCCTACCTGCTGCTGCTGGTGTCCGGCGGGCATTGCCAATTGCTGGTGGTGGAGGGCGTCGGGCAATACCGGCGGCTGGGCACCACCATCGACGACGCGGTGGGCGAGGCCTTCGACAAGACGGCCAAGCTGCTCGGCCTCGGCTACCCCGGCGGGCCGCTGGTGGAAAAGGCGGCGGGGCGGGCCACCGCCCCCGGCCGGTTCGACCTGCCGCGCCCGATGGTCGGGCGTCCGGGTTGCGACTTCTCCTTCTCCGGCCTGAAGACGGCGGTGCGTCGGCATGTCGAGGAGTTGGGCAAGCCGCTGTCGGAAGAGGATCAGGCTGATCTTGCCGCCGCCTTCCAGAACACGGTGGCGGAGGTGATGGCCGACCGTTGCGCCCGCGCCATCCGCCAGTTCAAGGACGCCCATCCGCAGGGCGGCGCGCTCGTCGTGGCCGGGGGCGTGGCGGCCAACAAGGCTCTGCGCGCCCGCCTGTCGAGCCTCGCTGAACAGCAGGGCATGGCCTTCGTGGCGCCGCCGCTGCGGCTGTGCACCGACAACGCGGCGATGATCGCCTGGGCGGGGATCGAGCGTCTGCGCCTCGGCCAGACCGATCCACTGAACTTCGCCCCGCGCCCGCGCTGGCCGCTCGACCCCACGGCAAAGCCGGCCATCGGGAAATCGGGCGTCGGATCCGGGGTGAAAGCGTAAAGGCGCGGTTGCGAGTGTCACGGCTGCCGTCCTAAAAGGCGTCCGGACATCGGATCGAGCGGGGACGGGACATGACGGCAGGCGGCACGGCGACTTACCAGCGCATCGGCGTCATCGGCGGCGGCGCCTGGGGCACGGCGCTGGCGCTGGCGGCCCTGCGCGCCGGGCGCGAGGCGCTGCTGTGGGCGCGCGAGCCGGCCGTCGTGGAGTCCATCAACACCGCGCACGAGAATCGCGACTATCTGCCGGGCGTGACTCTGCCGCCGGAGCTTCGGGCGACCGGCGATCTGGCGGAGATCGGTGCTTGCGACGCCATTCTGCTGGTGACCCCGGCGCAGCATCTGCGGTCGGGCTGCCGGCAATTGGCGCCGCATCTGCGTGCCGGTGTGCCGGTGGTCATCTGCGCCAAGGGCATCGAACTCGACAGCTTCGCCCTGATGAGCGAGGCGGCGGAGGCCGAGTTGCCCGCCGGGACGCCCATCGCCGTGCTGTCCGGCCCGACCTTCGCGGCCGAGGTGGCGCGCGGGCTGCCGACCGCCGTGACGCTGGCCTGCGCGGACGGCGCCATCGGTACGGCTCTGGTCGAGGCGCTGGGCAGCCGCACCTTCCGCCCCTATCTGTCGGACGACGTGGTCGGCTCCCAGATCGGCGGGGCGGTGAAGAACGTGCTGGCCATCGCCTGCGGCGTGGTGGAGGGGCGCAAGCTCGGCGACAACGCGCGGGCGGCGCTGATCACGCGCGGTCTGGCGGAAATCACCCGGCTGGCGCTGGCGCTGGGCGGCCGGGCGGAGACGCTGATGGGGCTGTCGGGGCTGGGCGACCTGACGCTGACCTGCTCCAGCCTGCAATCGCGCAACATGTCGCTGGGCGCGGCGCTGGGGCAGGGGCGCACGCTGGCGGACATCCTGGCCGAGCGCCGTTCGGTGGCCGAGGGCGTCTACACCGCCGCCGCCGTGGTCGGGCTGGCGGACCGGAAGGCCGTGGACATGCCGCTCTGCGCGGCGGTGGACGCGATCCTCAACCGGGGCGCCGATCTGGACGAGACCATCGCCGGGCTGCTGGCCCGCCCGTTCCGTGGCGAGGGAAACTAGCCTTCCGCTCTCGGATGGGTTGCAGGGGCGGTTCTTTTCATGGCACGCTCCTTGAAGTTCCCAACGAGGAGGCTTGAGCCATGTCCGCCCTGACGTTCCTGCCGCAGACCCTTGCCGCGCTGGCGCCGCGGGCCGCCGCGCCGCTGGCCGTCTGGGGCGCAGGCGGCAAGGTCGGTGGACGAGAGTCCGTTAAACGCAACGCCACCGGATGAACGGCCCGCGCCGTCCCGCCCGCGTTGCGCGCGCCTGCCGTTCTGGTGGGCGTATCGCGGCGGTTGACGCCCGCTTTCCTGAAGCGTCTCCACGGCTTCCCAGCGGAGCCCGGCTGCGCTAGGCTCCCCGCCGAAAGAACGGGAGGGTCCCCAATGCTTTACATGTTCCACTGCACCGACAAGGCGGGTGCGGCGCAGGTGCGCCTCGACAACCGCGCCGCCCATCTGGCCTATCTGGAGTCCATCGGCGAGCGCCTGTACGCCGCCGGCCCGCTGCTGTCCGACGACGGTCAGGCGATGGTCGGCAGCCTGCTGATCGTGGATTGCGCCGATGGCGCCGCCGCCCAGGACTTCGCCGCCAACGACCCTTACGCCAAGGCCGGCCTGTTCGAAAACGTGACGATCCGGCCGTGGCGCCGGGTGTTCCCCAAGGACTGAGCCCCAAGGATTGAGCCCCAAGGATTGAGCGGAGACGGACAACGATGGCCCGCTGGCTTCTGAAGTCGGAGCCCTTCAAGTATTCGTGGGATCGCATGGTCGCCGACGGCACCACCCATTGGGACGGCGTGCGCAACCATCAGGCGGCGAACAACCTGAAGGCCATGAAGGTCGGCGACCGAGCCTTCTTCTACCACTCGAACGAGGGGTTGGAGGTGGTCGGCATCGTGGAGATCGCGCGGGAATACTACCCGGACCCCAGCGATCCGGCCGGCCGCTTCGGCATGGTGGACGTGCGGGCGGTGATGCCCGTGACGTCGCCGGTCACGCTGAAGACCATGAAGGCCGACCCGCTGTTGCAGGGCATGGCGCTGGTGCGCCAGTCGCGCCTGTCGGTCTGCCCGGTGTCGGACGACGAATGGGCGCGCGTCTGCGAGTTGGCGGGGATTGCGGCTTGATGTGACGTAAGAGAGGCGGGCGCTACTCGGCCGGCTCGCCCATGGTCGCCTGGAGATCCTGGGTGGCCTGAAGCATGCGCCGGGCCAGCGCCCGCACCTCCGCCGCCGCGTCGGCGAAGCCCTGCTCCTCCGCCGGTTGGGGAGCGGCGCGCAGCACGGCGTCGATCACCATCAGATTGGTGCGGTTGCTCATCTGCGTCAGGCGGCCGGCCAGATCGATCCCGTCGGCCGTGGGGCCGCCGGTCGTGGTGCCGTCCGCGTTGGTCGTGCTGGCCATGTCGTTGCCCCGCCGAGGTGCCGTGCTTTTTGCCTATGCCGTGTACAATAGGAGTTTTCGGTTAATGCACGGTTAAGCTTGCACGCGGCGGGCCTGGAAGGGGCCTAGACCAAATGGCTAGGCGCGACAAATAGTCGCGCGGCGAGGTGCGGACTTCGATCCGGCTTTTTAAACAAACAGGCGCTGCACCGCAACAAAGGGGACTTCAAGACCCCTTTCGTATGAGTGCCCAATCGGCCGTTTTGCTTGTCGAACCGGGGACTTGTGTGGATAATGCCCGGCAACAGGGGCGGTGCTCGGCCGCTCTAAAGCCTGATCAGGGCACAACCAGAAGCACTACGGGGGAATCGCGAGCCAATGTCCGACAATACCTATTTTCCTGTGAAGCCGGAGATCGCCAAGGCCGCCCACATCGACGAGGCCGCCTACGCGCGCCTGTACGAGGAGTCGGTCAAGGATCCCGAGGCTTTCTGGGGTGAGCAGGGCAAGCGCATCGACTGGATCAAGCCCTACACGAAGGTCAAGGACGTCAGCTACACCGGCGACGTCCACATCAAGTGGTTCTACGACGGCACGCTGAACGTTTCGGCGAACTGCATCGACCGCCACCTTGCGACGCGCGGCGACCAGACCGCGATCATCTTCGAGGGCGACGACCCGTCGGTTTCCAAGCACATCACCTACAAGGAACTGCACGAGCAGGTCTGCCGCCTCGCCAACGTTCTGAAGAAGAACGGCGTCCGCAAGGGCGACCGCGTCACCATCTACCTGCCGATGATCCCCGAGGCCGCCTACGCGATGCTGGCCTGCACGCGCATCGGCGCCATCCATTCCATCGTGTTCGGCGGCTTCTCGCCGGACAGCCTGAAGGACCGCATCGTCGACTGCGACAGCCACTTCGTCATCACCTCGGACGAGGGTCTGCGCGGCGGCCGCAAGGTTCCGCTGAAGGCCAACGCCGACAAGGCCGTGGCCGGCGCGCCGGGCGTCAAGCATGTGCTGGTCGTCAAGCACACGGG
The DNA here is from genome assembly GCA_023416195.1 of Pseudomonadota bacterium. Taxonomy (GTDB): domain Bacteria; phylum Pseudomonadota; class Alphaproteobacteria; order Azospirillales; family Azospirillaceae; genus Azospirillum. Next base: position 4,546 of record JAEZID010000099.1, read on the forward strand.
CGGCGACGTCGCCTGGACCGAGGGCCGCGACCTCTGGTACCACGAGGAAGTCGCGTCGGTGTCCGCCGACTGCCCGCCGGAGGAGATGAGCGCGGAAGACCCGCTGTTCATCCTCTACACCTCGGGTTCGACCGGCAAGCCGAAGGGCGTGCTGCACACCACCGGCGGCTATCTCGTCTACGCGTCGATGACCCACCAGTACGTCTTCGACTACAAGGACGGCGAGGTCTACTGGTGCACCGCCGACGTGGGCTGGGTCACCGGCCACAGCTACATCGTCTACGGCCCGCTCGCCAACGGCGCCACCACGCTGATGTTCGAAGGCGTGCCGACCTACCCGGACATCTCGCGCTTCTGGCAGGTCATCGACAAGCACAAGGTCAACATCTTCTACACCGCCCCGACCGCCATCCGCTCGCTGATGCGCGAGGGTGAGGGCCCGGTGAAGAAGACCTCGCGCGCCTCGCTGCGCATCCTGGGTTCGGTCGGTGAGCCGATCAACCCCGAGGCGTGGCTGTGGTACTACAACGTGGTCGGCGACGCCCGCTGCCCGATCGTCGACACCTGGTGGCAGACCGAGACCGGCGGCATCCTGATCACCCCGCTGCCGGGCGCCATCGGCCAGAAGCCGGGTTCGGCGACCAAGCCCTTCTTCGGCGTCAAGCCGGTCGTCGTGGACAACGACGGCAAGGAGCTGGAGGGCGAGACCGAAGGCAACCTGTGCATCGCCGACAGCTGGCCGGGCCAGATGCGCACGGTGTTCGGCGACCACGAGCGCTTCGTCCAGACCTACTTCTCGACCTTCGCCGGCTACTACTTCACCGGTGACGGCTGCCGCCGCGACGCCGACGGCTATTACTGGATCACCGGCCGCGTGGACGACGTCATCAACGTGTCCGGCCACCGCATGGGCACGGCCGAGGTCGAAAGCGCGCTGGTCGCCCACCCGAAGGTCGCCGAGGCCGCCGTCGTCGGCTACCCGCACGACCTCAAGGGCCAGGGCATCTACGCCTACGTCACGCTCAACGCCGGCGAAGTGCCGTCGGAAGAGCTGCGCAAGGAGCTGGTGAACTGGGTCCGCAAGGAGATCGGCCCGATCGCCTCTCCGGACCTGATCCAGTGGGCTCCGGGCCTGCCGAAGACCCGTTCGGGCAAGATCATGCGCCGCATCCTGCGCAAGATCGCCGCGAACGAGCACGACAGCCTGGGCGACACCTCGACGCTCGCGGATCCGACCGTGGTCACCGATCTCGTCGAGAACCGCATGAACCAGGCATAAAGCTTGGCTTCACGGGGATGATTGCGGACCGGGGGCCTTCGTGGCCCCCGGTTTCGTTTCGGATCCGGTTTCATTTCGGAACGCCGGAAAACCGTGCCTGTTGTGTCGCCGAAGCCTGGAAGGGACGGCGATGCGGATCCATCACCTGAATTGCGGAAGCGCCTGCCCGGTGGGCGGCCGGCTGTTCGACGGCTACAGCCGCGGGCTGACCGCGCATCTCGTCTGCCATTGCCTGCTGGTCGAAACCGACCGGGGGCTTGTGCTGGTGGACACCGGCTTCGGGCTGCGCGACGTGCGCCAGCCGCGCCCGCGCCTCAGCCCCTTCTTCCTGGCCTTCAACAACATCCAGTTGCGCGAGGAGGACACGGCGCTGCGCGCTGTCGAACGGCAGGGGTTCCAGGCCTCGGACGTGCGGCACATCGTGGTGACGCATCTGGATTTCGACCACGCCGGCGGCATCGAGGACTTCCCCAACGCCACGGTCCACGTCTTCGGCCGGGAACTGGAGGCGGCCCGCGCGCAGCGGCGCGGCTTCATCGCCTCCCAGCGCTACCGCACGCAGCAGTGGGACGAGGCGGTGAACTGGCAGGCCTACGAGGCGGGCGGCGAGCCCTGGTTCGGCTTCGCGGCGGTGCGCGACCTGAAGGGCCTGCCGCCGGAGATCCTGCTGGTCCCGCTGATCGGCCACAGCTGGGGCCATTGCGGAGTCGCGGTGGACACCGGCGGAAACGCGAATGGCGGGGGCTGGCTGCTGCTGGCCGGCGACGCCTATTTCTTCCACGGCGAAATGGATGTGGACAACCCGCACTGCCCGCCGGGCATGCGCGCCTATCAGGCGATGATGGAGGTGGACCGCGCATCCCGCCTCGCCAACCAGGACCGGCTGCGCGGCCTGCTGCGCGGCCACGGCGGGGAGGTGCGGGTCATCTGCTCCCACGACAAGGTTGAACTGGACCGCTGCCGCTGAAGCGGAACACTCATCCCACGCGGCGAATAGGTTTTCTGTCTCGTCTGGTCGGAGCACAATCCAGCGCGCCCGGCACTTCCCGGCGAACGAAAACACCTCGGTTTCGATAATTTTCCGGTTCGCAGCCGCGCCGCATGGCTCCGTTGCGACCATGCCTCGCCTCAGGACTCTGCGTTCTGCGTTATACGGCCTTCCTGCGGTGCTTTGCCGGTTGAACGGCAGCGGTTCCTGTGCCCCTATAACCTTTGGCAGAGGCGCCTTCCGGGAATGGCGCCGGCGTGCTGGAAATGGCGATGAACACGCGCAAGGCTCAGGCGAGCGACGGCACGATCGGTTCCAGCGAACTGATGATGGCGCTCAACGACCACAAGCTCTTTCTGAAGGGCATGCCCAACGGCCGCCTGTTCGCGGCCAAGGGCGTCTCCTTCGCCGGGCGGAACCTGTCCGAGCAGGTGCTGGCGGGGGCTGTGCTGGCGGGCGCCGATTTCAGCCACGCCCGGCTGATGCGGACCAGCTTCCAGGGGGCCGACCTGTTCGGCGCCAACCTCGCCTCCGCCGACCTGACGGGAAGCAGCCTGCGTCAGGCCGATCTGCGCGGGGCGAACCTGATGAAGGCGACCTTGCGCGGCGCTGACTTCCGCAAGGCCGACCTGCGGCCGGGCCAGCTGATGTTCTGGGTCGGCAAGGAACAGCGCACCCTGGACAAGCCGGCCAATCTCAGCGGCGCGGATTTGCGGGACGCCGATCTGCGGGGCGCGGACCTGACCAGCGTCAACCTGTCCAAGGCGGTTCTGCGCGGCGCCAACCTGTCCGAGGCGAAGCTGTTCAGCGCCAACCTGTCCGGCGCCGATCTGTCCGGGGCGGACTTCACCGACGCCAAGTTGAAGCACGCGCTGCTGAACAACGCGACGGTGGACGGGGCCCATTTCCGCTACGCCGACCTGCGCCACTGCGAGCTGCGCAACGTGCCCCTGGGCGCCGCGGACTTCGACGGCGCGCAGCTCTACGACGCCGTGGCTCGCCGCAACGGCGCGCCGTTGCCGCCGGACGTGGAGCGGCGGCTGGCCGACCATGTGCAGTGGATCAACAGCAACGGCCAGGGCGGGCGGCGGTTCGAGCTGGTCAGCGCCCGCTTCGACGGGATCGACTTCGAAGGCTGCGACCTGCGCGGGGCCGTGCTGAAGGGCTGCTCGCTGGCTGGGGCGTCCTTCCGGCACTGCGTGCTGCACATGGCCGACCTGTCCGGCTGCAACCTGCGCGGCGCCTGCCTGGACGGCGCCGACCTGTCGGGGGCCTGCTTGCGCGGTGCCGACCTGAGCAACGCGCGGCTGCTGTCGGCGGTGCTTCGGCCCATCGAACTGCTGGACGCGGAAGGCCGGGTCACGGGGCGGCGCTGGCCCTGCGACCTGCGCGACGCCGTGCTGTCGGGCGCGGACCTGCGCGGGGCCGACCTGGACGACGCGCGGCTGGACGGGGCGACGCTGGAGCAGACCAATCTGGCGAGCACCCGGATGGCCCGTCTGCCGGCGCCCTGCGCCCCGTGCGCGCCCTGCGCCCCGGCGATCAGAAGTCCGAGCAGCGGCCCTTGAACTCCCAGTCGCCGTAGCGGGTCGGCTCCGGCCCCTTCGGGCCGCCGATCTCGCCCGGCTTCTGCTCCGGCCCCTTGATGGCCGCGTCGGTTTCGCCCTGTGTCGGATCGACGGGCGCCGTTCCGGTGGCGGGCGGGGTGGTGTCGGTGGTGGGTTTTTTGTCGGTCATGACCGTCATATGGGATGGCTGCGGCGGCACACCATCTTGAACGCCGCCTTCGCCAAGGCCCATATCACCACCGATGCACGGCGGGAAGCCCCATCGGCGTACTTCGTAGAGACAAGCAAGACCGACCATGACCAGCTATGTGAAGACCACCGTCCTCCTTGCCGGCCTGACGGCCCTGTTCATGGGCATCGGCTACCTCATCGGCGGCAAGGGCGGCATGATGATCGCGTTCATCATGGCGCTCGGCATGAACCTGTTCAGCTATTGGAACTCCGGCGACATGGTGCTGTCCATGTACGGCGCGCGGGAGGTGGACGGCTATTCGGCGCCGGAATTCCACGGCATCGTCGCCCGTCTGGCGGAGCGCGCCGGCCTGCCCATGCCGCGCGTCTACATCATCGAGAACGACCAGCCCAACGCCTTCGCCACCGGCCGCGACCCGGAACACGCGGCGGTCGCCGCCACCACCGGCCTGCTGCGCATGCTGAGTCCGGAGGAGATCGCCGGCGTCATGGCGCACGAGCTGGCCCATGTGAAGAACCGCGACACGCTGATCATGACCATCACCGCGACCATCGCCGGCGCGATTTCCATGATCGCCAACTTCGGCATGTTTTTCGGCGCGTCGCAGTCGAACAACGGCGAAGGGCAAGGCGGCAACCCGCTGGGTATGATCGGCGGCATCCTCGTGGCGATCCTGGCGCCCTTCGCCGCGATGATCGTGCAGATGGCCATCAGCCGCACCCGCGAGTACGAGGCCGACCGCATCGGCGCGGAGATCTGCGGCCGTCCGCTGTGGCTGGCCGACGCGCTGACCAACATCCACAACTACGCCCACCAGATCCCCAATTACCAGGCGGAGGCCAACCCGGCGACCGCCCACCTGTTCATCGCCAACCCGCTGCACGGGCGCAGCTTCGACAGCCTGTTCTCCACCCACCCGGCGATGGAGGAGCGGGTACGCCGCCTGCACGAAATGGCCGGCATGGCGGCCATGCCGCGAGGCCCGTGGGGTTGAGCGGGGCCGGATAAGGATTGCATGCAATAAGTGGTACGACTACCTTCCGGTTGCCGTAAACAGCGGGCAACACGGGGGAACGCATGTCCGAGGTCACGAAGTACCGTCTCGTCACCCGGTCCGATTTCGACGGGCTGGTCTGCGCCGTGCTCCTGAAGGAACTGGGCATCCTGGACGAGATCAAGTTCGTGCATCCCAAGGACATGCAGGACGGCAAGGTCGAGATCACCGACCGCGACATCACCACCAATCTGCCCTACGTGCCCGGCGCGCATCTGGTCTTCGACCACCACCTGTCGGAGACCATCCGCGTCGGCGGCCAGACCAACCACGTCATCGACGCCGCCGCCCCGTCGGCCGCCCGCGTCGTCTATAATTACTACGGCGGGAAGGAACGTTTCCCGACCATCTCCGACGAGATGATGACGGCGGTCGATCAGGCCGACTCGGCGCAGTATTCGGCGGCCGACATCCTGGCGCCGAAAGGCTGGGCGCTGCTGAACTTCATCATGGACGCGCGCACCGGGCTGGGCCGGTTCCGGGATTTCCGGATCTCCAACTACCAGCTGATGATGGAGCTGATCGACCACTGCCGGACGCTCACCATTGAGGAGATCCTGGCTCTTCCCGACGTGAAGGAGCGCGTGGACCTCTATTTCGAGCATGAGGCCAAGTTCTCCGACCAGCTGGCGCGCTGCTCCCGGGTCCATGGCAACGTGGTGGTCATCGACCTGCGCAAGGAAGAGACGATCTACGCCGGCAACCGCTTCATGATCTACGCCATGTACCCGGAGATCAACGTGTCGATCCACGTCCTCTGGGGCTTGAAGCAGCAGAACACCGTGCTGGCCTGCGGCAAGTCGATCATCAACCGCAGCTCCAGAACCGACATCGGCCCGCTGATGCTGGAATACGGCGGCGGCGGCCATCAGGCGGCCGGCACCTGCCAGGTGGACAACGACAAGGCGGACGCGGTTCTGGAGACCCTCATCGCCCGCATGCGCGCGGACGGCTGAAATCCCTGGCCGTTTGTGGTTTATCCGGGGCCGAAGGAGCCCCCGATG
>JAEZID010000121.1 GCA_023416195.1 Pseudomonadota bacterium
GGGCGGGAGCGGGCGCCCTGGCGGCGGCCGGCGCGGGGTGCGGCACGTGCGCCGGGTTGTTGATCGCGCGGGTCATGGACGGGGCGAGGCCGCCGACCGAGGCGCCCAGCGTCTGGTACTGGAACAGAATCGACGAGTTGCACAGGTTCACGCTGCACGACAGGTCCGGCGGGCGGATCAGGCCGTCGCGGCACTGGGTCGCCGCGCGCTCGATGCAGTTTTCCAGCTCGCGCACGTTACCGGGCCAGGTGCAGCGGTTCAGCACCTCCAGCGCATCGTCGGTGATGGTCAGGGCCATGCCGTTGTCCTTGGCGAACTTCGCCACGAAGTGGCGGGCCAGCGGGCCGATGTCCTGGCGGCGTTCGCGCAGCGGCGGCAGGTGGATGGTCACCACGTTGATGCGGAAATAGAGGTCGGCGCGGAACTTGCCGTGGCCGACCGCCTCTTCCAGGTTCAGGTTGGTCGCGCAGATCAGGCGCACGTCGGTCTTGATGGTCTTCGACCCGCCGACCCGCTCGAACTCCTGCTCCTGCAACACGCGCAGCAGCTTGGCCTGGAAGTTGGGGGAGATGTCGCCGATCTCGTCCAGGAACAGGGTGCCGCCCGACGCCAGCTCGAACCGGCCCTTGTGGTCCTTCTGGGCGCCGGTAAAGGAGCCCTTCTCGTGGCCGAACAGTTCGGATTCCAGAAGTGATTCGGGCAGCGCGGCGCAGTTCACGCGGATGAAGGGCGCGTCCTTGCGCGGCGACATGTTGTGGATGGCGCGCGCGATCAGCTCCTTGCCCGTGCCGCTCTCGCCGCGGATCAGGACGGTCGATTTGAAGGGCGCCACGCGGTGCACCTGGGCCAGCACCTCCAGCATGTTGGGGCTGGTGCAGACCACGTCGTTCACGGGGGCGACGGGGGCTTTCAACTCCTTCTGCATGCGGAAGGTTTCCCGCATCATGAAGCGCCGCTCCTCGGCCACCGTGCGGTGCAGGCGCACCGTCTGGCCGATCAGATTGGCGACCATGGTCAGGAAGCGCACGTCGCTGCCGAAATGGCCCTGCGGCCCTTCGTCGGAAATGCGGTCGATGGTCAGGACGCCGACGACGGCGCCGGCCGCCTTGATCGGCACGCCGACCAGCGAGGCCACCTGTTCGTCCAGGTCGTCGCGGCCGGTGCGGTTGAGGAACAGCGGCTCCTCGGCCAGGTTGGGGATGACGGCGGGCATGCCGGTCTTCAGGATGCGGCCGGTGACGCCTTCGCCATCGCGGAACTCGGTCTGGGCGACGGCCTCGTTGGACATGCCGTTGGCGGCGACGAGGCGCAGCACGTTGTCTTCGCCCAGCAGATAGACACGGCCACGGTGCATTTGCAGCTGGTAGGCCAGTGCGCGCAGCACTTCCCGCAGGGTCTGCTGGAGATCGAGGGAGGAACCCAGGATCTTGCTGACCTCGTAGATCGTCAGCAGTTCCAGGTTCGACGTGGATTGGCGCGCTACACCCGGCATGCTCAACACCCCTAGCTCGTCCGGGCCATCGAGCCGCGACGCTGGATTGCGTCCCGTCTCCAGGTTCCCGGCACTGCGCCTCGAACCTTTCCTCCCGGGTGGGTGTGCGCTCTTTTCCATCGGCGCCATTGACCACCAGTCCATCCACCTCCAGCCGTCATCGCTGCTGGTTCGTTCGACGGGCGATTGAAAGTGTCGGCAACATTGCGACGAAAGGCAAGCCCTTTCGCATAGGGATTATCGCACTGCACAATGACCTTCGGCTGCGTCAGGACGCCGCGCCCCCCTTGTGCGCGCTGGTGATTCCGCCTCGATTTTATTAATAACTGACCAGTCAGTTAGTTTTGGCCGGCGATTTTTTGGGGAGGCGGCCATGGCCGTCGGGAAATCCGCCCGGGAACCCGTCAAGGATCCCCCGCGCTGGCGTCGCCGCAAGGAGGCGCGCCCGCAGGAAATCGTGGACGCCGCGCTGGAGGTCTTCGCCGAACGCGGCTTCGCGGCGGCGCGGCTGGACGATGTGGCATCCCGCGCCGGCGTCAGCAAAGGCACGCTCTACCTCTACTTCCCGAACAAGGAGGAGCTGTTCAAGGCGGTGGTCCGCGCGGCCATCGTGCCGAATCTGGAGCTGGCCGAGCGCATGCTGGCGGAGTCCCAGGGGCCGAGCTTCGCGATCCTGGAGGCGCTGCTGACCGCCATCGCCGGGCGAATCCTGCGCTCGCGGGTCGCGGTGATCCCGAAGCTGATCATCGCGGAGGCCGGCAACTTCCCGGATCTCGCGCGCTTCTACTACGACGAGGTGATCCGGCGCGGCTTCGCGGTGCTGGCCGCCCTGCTGGCGCGCGGCATCGAGCGCGGGGAGTTCCGGCCGGTTGACATCGACGCCACGGTGCGTCTGATCATCGCGCCCATGCTGATGAGCGCCCTGTGGCGCTCCGCCTTCGAGGCGGTGGAGGGCCGTCCGCTGGACGTGGCGGGGCTGGCGCGCGCCCATCTGGACCAGCTGCGCCGCGCCCTCGCTCCGGAAGAGGGCGGGCCATGAGCTGGGTGTCCGAGACGCTGGCGGCGCTGGCGGTCGCGCTGGGGCTGGGCGCGGGGCCGGCGCCCGTCGCGCACGGCTATGTGGAGGG
>JAEZID010000133.1 GCA_023416195.1 Pseudomonadota bacterium
GAGCAGGGCCATCCAGTCGTCGCAGCTCTTCGTCGCCATCAGGTCGGCAACGCGGCGCATCTGCGCCTCGGCCTCCGCGCCCTCGGGCCACTGCGCCTCCTTCAGGTCGGACAGGCCGACGAGGTCGCAGAAGCGGTTCCAGAAGATCTCCTCGATCAGCCCCAGCGTGATGTGCCGTCCGTCCGCGCAACGGAACACGTTGTAGCAGGGCGCCTGACCGAGGAAACGGCGCTCCCCGCCCTTCGGCTCGACCCCGGCGAAGAAGTAGTCGGCGGCGTGGTACGGCAGCCAGGCGACCAGCCCGTCCGTCATCGACACGTCGACGAACTGCCCCCGGCCGGTCTGCCCGCGCGCCAGCACGGCGGCGAGGATGCCGAAGGCCGCCATGAGCGACCCGCCGCCCTGGTCGGCGATGGACAGGCCGGGCACGATCGGCCCCTCGCCCGCCTTGCCGAACAGCTGCAACGCACCGGCCAAGGCCATGTAGTTCAGGTCGTGGCCGGGCGTCTTCGCGTAGGGGCCATCCTGCCCGAAGCCGGAGATGGCGCAGTAGATCAGCCGCGGATTCTCCGCTTTCAGCGTCTCGTACCCCACCCCCAGCCGGTCCATGACGCCGGGGCGGAAGCCCTCCACGAGAATGTCGGCGCGGGCGGCGAGACGGCGGAGGACGGTCTTGCCCTCCTCCGTCTTCAGGTTGACCGTGATGCTCTTCTTGTTGCGGTTGAGCAGCAGGAAGGAGCCGGATTCCTTCACGTTCAGCGGCGGGAATTCGCGGTTGTAGTCGCCGCGTCCGGGTTCCTCGACCTTGATGACCTCGGCCCCCAGGTCGGCCAGCATCTGCGTGCAGAAGGCGCCGGGCAGCAGCCGGGTGAGGTCCAGGACCGTCAGGCCGGTCAGGGCGTCCTTGAAGGCGGAAATGGCGGTCATTGGGCGGTCCATCCTCCATCCACGACGATGCTCTGGCCGGTCACGTAGGAGGAGGCCGGCGAGGCGAGGAACGCGACCGCGCCCACCAGCTCCTCCGGCTTGCCGAAGCGGCCCATGGGGGTCTGGCCGAGCAGGCGCTGCGACAGCGCGGCGTGGTCGCGCATGCCGGCGGTCAGGTCGGTCTCGAAGAAGCCCGGCGCGATGCAGTTCACCCGCACGCCCTTCGGCGCCCAGTCGATGGCCAGCGACTTGGTCATCAGCTCCACCCCGCCCTTGGCGGCGCAGTAGGGCAGGGTCTTGCGCAGGCCGACATGCCCGGCGACCGAGCTGATCGTGACGATGCTGCCCGAACCCCGTTCCAGCATGGCGCCGCCGAAATGGCGGCAGCACAGGTAGACGCCGGTCAGGTTGATGTCGATGATGCTCTGCCAGTCCGGCAGGTCGGTGCGCTCCGCCGCCTTGTAGATCGGGTTGATGCCGGCGTTGTTGACCAGCGTGTCCACCCGCCCGGACCGTTCCAGAACGGCGGCGAGCAGGGCGGCCACGTCCTCCTCCCGCGACACGTCGGCGGTCTTCCACCAGACCTTGCCGCCCTCGGCGGACAGCTCCTCGGCGGCGGCGGCCAGCGTGTCGGCGGTGCGGCCGCACAGCACGACCTCCGCCCCCAGCCCGGCCAGCCCGGCGGCCATGGACCGCCCCAGCCCGCGCCCGGCGCCGGTGACCACCGCGACGGTGCCGGTCAGGTCGAACAGGCCCTTCATGCGATCGGCGAGCGCGCTCATCGGGCGCCCTCCCGCGCCAGCTTGCGGGCGATGCTCCAGCGGTGGACCTCCGACGGGCCGTCGTAGATGCGGAACGGCCGCGCTTCGCGGAAAATCCGCTCGACCACCGTGTCGCCGGTGATGCCCATGCCGCCCAGCACCTGGACGCAGCGGTCCACCACGCGCCAGATCGCCTCGGAGCAGATGACCTTCGCCATGCTCGACTCGTGCCGGCCCTTCTCGCCCTGGTCGAGCACCCAGGCGGCCTGCGCGATCACCAGCCGGCAAGTGTGCATGTCCAGTTCGTTGTCCGCCAGCTGGAAGCCGATGCCCTCATGCTCGATCAGCGGCTTGCCGAAGGCGTGGCGGCGGCGGGCGTAGTCGGTGGCGATGTCGTGCGCGCGCCGGGCGGCGCCCAGCCAGCGCATGCAGTGGGTCAGCCGCGCCGGGGCCAGCCGGACCTGGGCGTAGCGGAAGCCTTCGCCCTCGCGGCCCAGCACGTCCTCGTCCGGCACGAAGAGATCCTGGAAGGAGACGACGCAATGCCCGCCGGGGAAGCCCTGGTCCATGGTGTCGAGCGTGCGCTCGATCACGATGCCCGGCCGGTCCATGTCGGCGAGGAACATGGTCGCGCGCGGCTCACCGGCGGGGGAGGCCTCGTCACGCGCCATGACGATGCAGAAACCGGCGCCGTGCGCGCCCGTGATCAGCCATTTGGTGCCGTTGACGACGTAGCCGCCGGGCGCCTTGCGGTAGCTGGTCGCCAGCAGCGCCGGATCGGCGCCGGCGCCGGGGTGCGGCTCCGTCATGGCGAAGCAGGACCGGATGTCGGCCGCCGCCAGCGGGGCGAGCCAGCGCCGCTTCTGCCGCTCGTCGGCGACCTGCTCCAGCAGGTGCATGTTGCCTTCGTCGGGTGCCGCGATGTTCAGCGCCAGCGGCCCCAGCAGGCCGTAGCCCGCCGCCTCGAACACGACCGCCTTGCCCCGGTGGTCGAGCCCCAGGCCGCCCCATTCCCGGGGCATGTGCGGCGAGAGGAGACCGGCCTCGCGGGCCAGCGCGTTCAGCTCGCGGCGCAGCTCGTCGGTCGGGCCGTGCGGCGTCTGGCGCGGATCCTTTTCCAGGGGGATGATCGCATCGCGGATGAAGGCGTCCGTGCGCTCCTTCAGCGCGGCGACCACCGGTGGCAGAGAGAAGTCCATGGCGTTTCTTTCCCTTATCCCCTTATCGCGGCTTTTTAAAAGCAGCGGTTCTGGCTGACCTCGTGGGTGAATTCGAAGATGCCGCGCGCCAGATCGCCGAAGCCGGCATAGCGCGGGTCGGTGGTGGCGCCGCTGGTGTAGCGGCCGTGCAGCTGCTGGAAGACGACCGCCAGCTTGAACAGCGCCAGCACGCGGTGGAAGCGGAAGTCCGACAGGTCGCGCCCGGTGCGGGCGGCGTAACGCTCCGCCGCCTCGCGGCGGGTCGGGAAGCCGTACCCGGCCGTGGGCATCTGCGCCAATTTGTGCATGGCCGGCGGGTCGCCCGCCTCCGTCCAATAGCTGAGCAGCGTGGCGAGATCGAACAGCGGGTCGCCGCGCGTCCCCTGGTCCCAATCGACGATGGCGACGGGGGTCAGCCGCTCCGGCTCCAGAATCATGTTGTCGAGCTTGAAGTCGTTGTGCAGCAGCGTCGGTGGACCGCCGGGCACGCTATTCCGGCGCAGCCACGCGACCAGCTCCGCGACCAGCGGGTCGAGCCCGTCCGGCCCGGCGCACAGCTCGGCGCGCTGCGCCCAGCCGGACACCGCCCGGTCCAGGAAGCCGTCCGGGCGCCCCAGCCCGTCCAGCCCGACCGACGCCGGGTCGATGGCCTGGATGTCGGCCAGCGCGTCGATCATCATCGCCCCCAGCCGCGCGCCGGCTTCCGGTTCGGCGGCCAGACGGTCCGGCGCGGCTCCCGGCAGCGTGATGCCCGGCCGGTATTCCAGAAGGATGAACGGATGCCCGGCGACCGCCGGATCCTCGCACAGGTGCAGGCTGCGCGGGGCGCGCGGCAGGGCGCGCCACAGGCGGCTGAGGATGCGGTGCTCCCGCTTCATGTCGTTGGCGCCCGGCGGCAGCGGCCCCCGTGGCGGCGTGCGCAGCACCGTCGGCGCGCCATCGACGCTGACCAGGAAGTTCAGGTTGGCCAAGCCCCCGCGGAACTGCCGTGGCGTTTCGGAGAGGTCCAGACGCAGGCCGCTGTGCGCGAGATGCGCGGCGATGGCCGCCCAATCCAGCGGAACCGTCTCATTCGCGGCGCGGAACAGGGAAGGATCGATGAGCATGAGGCTGCCTGGGTTGCGGGGCCTGCGCGGCAGGGCGTCCGTCGTTGGCATTTATTGTCCGACAATCCAATCGTAGTCACGGCGTTTTGAGGCTGTCAAGTCCCGCCACGCAACGAACATGCTTTTGCCGCAGCGCGTCATAACCCGTTAAAAAGCGGGTGTTTTCGCCAAACGGGCATTTTGTGTCCGGGCCGGTTCAAGGTCTTGACATCGGTGCGTGACCAGACTGATAGTCGAGTTGTCGGACAAAAACGCGCTGCCCGCATCGCCGCCGCAACGACGGCCACCATGAACGGCGACGGCAGGGCCGGCGGTTCCCCAAGGGAGAAGGCTGAAATCATGCTGGGACACATCATTGGCTGGGCGCACACGCGCTTCGGCAAGCTGGATGGCGAAAGCCTGGAATCGCTGGTCGTGCGTGTCGCCGCCGACGCCATCGCCGACGCCGGGCTGGAGCCGGCGGACATCGACGAGATCGTCGTCGGACATTTCAACCAGGGTCTCGATCCGCAGGGGTTCCCGGCCTCCCTCGCTCTCCAGGCCAACGACGCGCTGCGCTTCAAGCCGGCGACGCGCGTGGAGAACGCCTGCGCGACGGGATCCGCCGCGATCCGTCAGGCGGCCATGGCCATCGGTGCCGGGCGGGCGCGGACGTTGCTGGTCGTCGGGGTGGAGAAGATGACCGCCGCGTCCGCCGCCCAGGTGCAGCAGTCGCTTGCATCGGCCAGCTACCTCCCCGAGGAGGAGGAGGGCGGGTCCTTCGCCGGAATCTTCGGGCGCATCGCGCAGCTCTATTTCCAGCGCTATGGCGACCAGTCCGACGCCCTGGCGCGCATCGCGGCGAAGAACCACCGCAACGGCGCGTCCAACCCGCTCGCCCACATGCAGAAGGATCTGGGGTTCGAGTTCTGCAAGGCGGTGTCGGAGAAGAACCCGCTGGTGGCCGGGCCGTTGCGCCGCACCGACTGCTCCATGGTGTCGGACGGGGCGGCGGCGCTGGTGCTGGCGCATGGCGACGTCGCGGCGCGGGCGGCCAAGTCGGTCGGGTTGCGGGCGCAGGCGCAGGTCAACGACTTCCTGCCCATGGGCCGTCGCGACATGACGCGCTTCGAAGGCTGCACGGCGGCCTGGGGGCAGGCGCTCGAACAGGCCCGGCTCGGCCTGGACGACCTGGATTTCGTCGAGACGCACGACTGCTTCACCATCGCCGAGCTGATCGAGTATGAGGCCATGGGGCTTGCCGCGCCGGGCGAAGGCGGCCGGGCCGCGCTGGAGGGCTGGACCGAGGTCGGCGGGCGGCTGCCCGTGAACCCGTCGGGCGGGCTGAAGGCCAAGGGCCACCCCATCGGCGCCACCGGCGTGTCCATGCATGTGATGACCGCCATGCAGCTGATGGGCGCCGCCAGCGGCGTGCAGGTGCCGGGTGCGACCAAGGCGGGCATCTTCAACATGGGTGGTGCTGCGGTCGCCAACTACGTCAGCATTCTTGAGCGGGTGCGCTGAGCGATGACCGCTTACGACACGATCCTGGTGGAGGCGCGCGGCGCGGTCGGTCTGATCACGCTGAACCGCCCGAAGGCGCTCAACGCCCTGTCCGACCGGCTGATGACCGAACTCGGCCGGGCGCTGGACGGGTTCGAGGCCGACGACGCCATCGGCGCCATCGTCATCACCGGCTCCGACCGGGCCTTCGCCGCCGGGGCCGACATCAAGGAGGCGGCGGGCTTTTCCTACATGGACGTCTACGCGTCCAACTTCATCACCGCGAAATGGGAACGGCTGGCCGCGTGCCGCAAGCCGACCATCGCGGCGGTCGCCGGCTACGCGCTGGGCGGCGGCTGCGAGCTGGCGATGATGGCCGACTTCATCCTGGCGGCCGACACGGCGCAGTTCGCCCTGCCCGAGGTCACCATCGGGACCATCCCCGGCGCCGGCGGCACCCAGCGCCTGACCCGGCTGGTCGGCAAGTCCAAGGCCATGGAGATGGTGTTGAGCGCGCGCCGCATGGACGCCGCGGAGGCCGAACGCGCCGGTCTCGTCAGCCGGGTGATCCCGGCCGCCGAGCTGGTGGACGAGGCGGTGCGGGTCGGCGAGCGGATCGCCGCGCTGTCGCGGCCCATCGTCATGATGGCCAAGGACGCCGTCAACGCCGCTTATGAAACGACCCTGGCCGAAGGCGTGAAGGTCGAGCGCCGGCTGTTCCACGCCACCTTCGCCATCGAGGACCAGAAGGAAGGCATGGCCGCCTTTGCTGAAAAGCGTGCTGCGCACTGGAAGAACCGCTGAGGCGGCGACCGTCAAAAATCATCAGTTCGGGAGGAATGACATGAAAACGGCTCTATCATTGGCGCTGGCGGCGGGCATTGCGTTCGCCGGTCCGGCCATGGCCCAGGGTTCGGCCAAAACGTCCTCGGCCAAAATTTCCGACGACGTCGTCAAGATCGGCGTCCTGAACGACCGGTCCGGCCTGTACGCCGACCTCGGCGGCGAGGGATCGGTCATCGCCGCCCGGATGGCGCTGGAAGACTTCGGCGGCAGCGTGCTGGGCAAGCCCGTCACCATCCTCAGCGCCGATCACCAGAACAAGCCGGACGTCGGGTCCACCGTCGCCCGGCAATGGATCGACGTGGACCGCGTGGACGCCATCGTCGACGTCCCCCACTCCGCGACCGCGCTTGGCGTGCTCAGCGTGACGCGCGAGAAGAACCGGATGCTGCTCCTGTCCGGGCCGGCCCTGACCGAATTCACCGGCAAGCAGTGCGCGCCCACGACCATCCACTGGACCTACGACAGCTATTCCATGGCCAACGGCACCGTCCGCGCCCTGGTCAAGCAGGGCGGGGACAGCTGGTTCTTCCTGACCGGCGACAACGCCGGCAGCCATTCCCAGGAACGCGACGGCATGGCCTTCGTGGAAAAGGCCGGCGGTAAGGTGGCGGGGTCGGTCCGCCACCCGCTGAACACGCAGGACTTCTCCTCCTTCCTGTTGCAGGCGCAGGCGTCGAAGGCCAAGGTGCTCGGGCTCGCCAACGCGGGCGGCGACACCGTCAACTCGATCAAGCAGGCGGCCGAGTTTGGCATCGTCGACGCCGGACAGCGGCTCGCCGGCCTGCTGATCTTCATCACCGACGTCCATTCCATCGGGCTGAAGGACGCGCAGGGCCTCGTGTTCACGGAGTCCTTCTATTGGAACATGGACGACAAGACCCGCGCCTGGTCGCGCCGCTTCATGGAACGGCACGGCGGCCGCGCGCCGACGGCGGCGCAGGCGGGCGTGTACGGCTCTGTTCTGCACTATCTGAAGGCCATCGAGAAGGCCGGCACCGACGAGTCGCTGGCCGTGTCGAAGGCGATGAAGGAGCTTCCGGTCAACGACATGTTCAGCAACAACTTCAAGATCCGCGAAGACGGCCGGGTCGTGCGCGACATGCACCTGTTCGAGGTGAAGAGCCCGTCCGAGTCCAAGGAGCCGTGGGATTACTACAAGCTCCTGGCGACGATTCCCGGCGACGAGGCCTACCGGCCCATGGCCGAGGGCGGCTGCCCGCTCGTGAAGTAGTTTGCTCGTGACGTAACGGCACGGTGAGCGGGAGTGTCGGCGCCGCCCTGCGGCCAAGGCTTCCGCTCACCATCCGCGCATGTGTGGACGGCAGGGAGGCAAGACGGCAGCGATGAGCGAGGACATCATTCTCGAAGCGCGTGGACTCTCGAAGGAGTTCAAGGGCTTCATCGCGGTGAAGGAGGTGAACCTCCAGGTCCGCCGCGGCACCATCCACGCGCTGATCGGCCCGAA
>JAEZID010000142.1 GCA_023416195.1 Pseudomonadota bacterium
TTTACGGCTGGTACGACGAGCTTCTGCCCGACGGCAAGATCGAGGTCAGCGAATTTTCCTTCACCTGGCGCATGATCTTCCGGTTCGAGCTGGAGCTGATGCTGGACTCCGCCGGCTTCGCCATTGAATCGCTGACGGGCGACTTTGCGGCCTCGCCCTGGACCGTGGACAGCCGCCGCATGGTGGTGACCGCGCGGCGTAATTGATGTTAGTCAGATTGAGTCGCCAACCGAAACCCAACACATTCTCTGCGAAGAACGTGCCGGGTTTCGCCTGTGCTAACTCCCACAACACTCTTATTTTTTCAGCCACTTATAAAGGCCATAGCCAGCACCAGCGGCAGCAAGGGGTGCCAGGGCAGTGATTGCAAGCCCGGCAGCCATTCCGCCGCCCACCACCGATCCGACGGCAGCCAAACCTGATGTTATGCCGGCTGCCCCCAATCCAGCAACTGAACCGCTAGCGGCAACAGCACCAACCGATCCCGCCGCGCCAGCAAGCCCACCAAGACCAGCAGCCGCCGCAGAGTTATCTTGTTCTTTATCGTTCATTTGTATGCATCCAAATTGTGAACCACCATCATTATACGATGATGGAAATTGGCGCGCGACTCCTCTGTACCCCTTGACCGCACGCAGATAGGAGCAAATCGGGTCGCGGTGTATGGTCGCCAAGCTATTCGCGCATGAACACCACCGGCACGACTCCACGCCCGTGTATGCCGCGCCCCAGGTTCATCGCCGCCGCCCCTTTTGCCTCGCCAAAGAGTAGCACGGGCGCTGCCAACGCTTGCAAAGCGCGGCGGATTGCCTAGAACACTCCGGCATGACCGAACCGCTCCGCATCGGCACGCGCGGCAGCCCACTGGCGCTGGCGCAGGCCCACGAGACCCGCGACCGTCTGATCGCGGCGCATCCGCATCTGGCCGCCCCCGGCGCCATCGAGATCGTCGTCTTCAAGACCACGGGCGACCGCATCCTCGACCGCACGCTGGCCGAGGCCGGCGGCAAGGGCCTGTTCACGAAGGAGCTGGAGGAGGCGCTGCTCGAAAACCGCGCCGACCTCGCGGTCCATTCGATGAAGGACGTGCCGACCTGGCTGCCGGACGGGCTGGAGATTTCCACCCTGCTGCCGCGCGAGGATCCGCGCGACGCCTTCTTCTCGCGCGGCGGCCACGACATCGACGGCCTGCCCGCCGGCTCCGTCGTCGGCACCGCCGGGCTGCGCCGCCAGGCGCAGATCCTGGAGCGCCGACCCGACCTGACGGTCGTTCCCTTCCGGGGCAACGTGCAGACGCGCCTCGCCAAGCTCGACGCCGGGGAGGTGGACGCCACCCTGCTGGCGCTGGCCGGCCTGCGCCGCCTGGGCCTGACCGAGCGCATCACCGCCGTCCTTGAGACCGGCGTGATGCTGCCCGCCGTGGCGCAGGGCGCCATCGGCATCGAGATCCGCAGCGCCGACGACCGGACCCGCGCCCTGCTGGAGCCGCTGCACTGCGCCGACACGGCGGCCCGCGTGGGGGCGGAGCGCGCGCTGCTCGCCATGCTCGACGGCTCCTGCCGGACGCCCATCGCGGCGCTCGCCACGCTCGACGGCGACCGGCTGTCGCTGACGGCCAAGGTGCTGTCCCCGGACGGCAAGCAGGTCTTCCGGGCGGAGCGCAACGGCGCCGCGACGGACGCCGCCGCACTGGGCGCCGACGCGGGCGCGGAGATCAAGGCGGTCCTGCCGCCCGATTTCTTCAAGCCGTAAGGAGATCGCCGGCATGACCGGGCCCGTCAGCAAACGGCCGCACATCCTGGTCACCCGCCCGGCGGAGGACGCCGGGCCGCTGGCCGCGCATCTGCGCGCCCGGGGCTTCGACGCCTCCACCGAGCCGATGCTGGAGATCGTCTGGGTCGACGGACCGGAACCGGATCTCCGCGACGTACAGGCCCTTCTCTTCACCAGCATGAACGGCGTACGCGGATACGCCAGACGTACAAGCGCGCGTGGCCTGCCGGTCTATGCCGTTGGTGATGCGACGGCCGAGGCCGCCCGCGCCGCCGGTTTCACCCAGGTGGAAAGCGCGTCGGGCGACGTGTACGCGCTGGCCGATCTGGTGCGCGCGCGGGTCGCGCCGCAGGCGGGGGTGCTGCTCCATGTCGCAGGCACCAAGCTGGCCGGCGATCTGGCGGGAATGCTGACGGAAGACGGGTTTTCCGTGCGGCGCGCCACCCTGTACGACGCGGTGCCGAGCACGCGGCTGTCGGAAGACACGGGCCGCGCGCTGCGTGCCGGAACGCTCGACGCCGTGTTGTTTTTCTCTCCCCGTACCGCCCGTTCGTTTGTTAGGCTGGTCAACGAGGCGGGGCTGATCGACTGCTGTCGTACAGTGGACGCGCTCTGCCTCAGCCCCGCGGTCGCGGAGGCTGCCCGGACGTACGGCGACCAGGGAGTGACGCCGTGGCAAGACGTACGGGTGGCGTCGCGGCCGGAGCAGGATGCTCTGCTCGGCCTGCTGCCGGAACCACCCGGCGACGCGGGCTGAGCCTTGCCGCTTGGGGGCGGTGGCTTTCGCAAGAAGGCGGCGTTCGTCGAAGAATAACAGCGACCGAGAAGGCACCTCATGACCCCTCGTCCAGGTTCCGATAATGGCTCCGAAGAAGGGGCCGACCCGAACGGCCACCAGCCCTCGGAAAACAACGCCGCCTCCGGCAGCGCGGCCGTGGAGCGCATCATCGAGCGCTTCGGCGGCATCCGCCCCATGGCGCACAAGCTGAACATCCCGGTGACCACCGTGCAGGGCTGGAAGAAGCGCGGCGCCATCCCGCTGGCCCGCCACGCCGACCTGCGCGCCGCCGCCGCCAAGCATCGGGTGAAGCTGAACGAGGCGGACCTGGACGCCGCCACGCCGAGCGAGGACCGCCCCACCGCCGACGCTCCGGCGGGCAATCCGGTGTTGGGCGCTCCCGTCGTCGATGCCGCCGATTCCGTGACGCCGCTGCCGCCGGACGCCGCCGCCGTCTCCACCCCCGAGGGCGTGGACGCCGCCAAGCCCGCCGACACCCTGCCGGGCGCCGACACGGCGGACGCCGAACCGGTCATCATCGCCAAGCCCGCCGAGTCGGACATCGTGTCGGACGCCGCGTCGGAACCCAAGGCGGTCGAGCCGGCCCCCATCGAGCCGACTCCCATCGAGTCGGTCACCGCCTATGCGAAGGGCACGGAGCCGCTCCGCTCCGAACCGCCCGCCACGGAACCGCCCCGCACGGAAACGGTCGAGCCCGCCGCCCCGGTCTACACCGCGCCCGAGCCCCCGCGCGCCGAATACCCCCGTGAGGAGCGCCGTTCCGGCGCCGGCTTCGCCACCGCCGTCTCGCTGATCGCCCTGCTGGTCGGCGCCGCCGCCCTGTCGGAGCCTTGGTGGGGTCCGCGCGTTCCGGGCTGGCCCGCCCGCACCGCCGCGACCACCCAGACGGCCGCGCAGCCCGCCCAGCCGGCCCAGGCCGATCCGGCGATCCGCGCCCAGCTTCAGCAGATCGCCGAGCGCGTCAGCCGTCTGGAGCAGCGTCCGGCCGCCGCCAACGGTGCCCCGGCCTCCGGCGGCGTCGATCCGCAGGTGCTGGAAAACGCCCTGCGCCAGCTCTCCGGCCGGATCGACCAGCTCGACCAGCGCGTGCAGCAGGCTGGTGGCGGCACCGCCGCCGAGGCCGACCCGCGCGTGAACCAGCTGGCCGAACAGTTGGGCGGCATCGAACAGCGCCTCGCCACCGTGGGCAGCAACACGCAGGCCGCCGAGGAACTCCGCAAGGAGGTCGACGGGCTGAAGCAGCAGCTCGCCTCCGTCAACAAGACGGTGGAGACGGTCAACCAGACGGTCGAGACGCGCCGCGACGCCGCCGCCTCCGCGCAGGCCCTGGTGCTCGCCGCCGGGCAGCTCCGCTCGGCGCTGGCGGCCGGGCAGCCGTTCCAGCAGGACCTCCAGGCCGTGCGCGCGCTGGGCGTCGGCGATCCGCAGATCACCCAGCCGCTCGACGCCGTGGCCGCCTACGCCGGCAAGGGCGTGCCGACGCAGCCGCAGCTGGCCGACCGCTTCGAGGCGCTGGCCCCCGAGGTCGTGCGCGCCGCCAACCGGGGCGAAGGCAACGACTGGGTCAATCAGGTGACCGGCAAGCTCGCCACGCTGGTGACCGTGCGCCGCCAGGGCGGCGGCGTGGTCGGCGACAGCGCCGACGCGGTGGTCGCCCGCGCCGAGGCCGCCGTGCAGGAAGGCAACCTCGCCAAGGCGGTGGAGGAGCTGGGTGCCCTGAAGGGGCCGGCGGCCGAAACCGCCGCCCCGTGGATCGCCGACGCCAAGGCCCGTCTGGCCGCCAACCAGGCCGGCCAGCAGCTGACCTCCCGCGCCATCGCCCTGCTGTCGCAGGCGGCCGGCGGGGCCGACTCCGGCAAGGGGAACGGCCAATGATCCGCGCGCTCTGGTTCCTTCTCAAGGTCGCGGTCGTCGTCGCGATCGCGGTCTGGCTGGCCGACCGGCCGGGCACCGTCAGCATCAACTGGCAGGGCTACGCGGTGGAGACGAGCTTCGGCATCGCCGTGCTCATCGCCATCGCGGCGCTCGGCGCCGCCGCCCTGCTCTACCGCTTCGTGCGCGCCCTCGTCGGCGCGCCGCGCAGCATCGGCCGCTACAGCCGCTCGCGCCGCCGCGAGCGCGGCTACAAGGCGCTGACGCGCGGCATGGTCGCGGTCGCCGCCGGCGACGCGGCCACCGCGCGCAAGATGGCGCGCAAGGCCGACGGCCTGCTGAACGAGCCG
>JAEZID010000153.1 GCA_023416195.1 Pseudomonadota bacterium
GAAGGCGTCGCGGCGGAACAGCTTCAGCCCGCAGCCGCTGTCGGTGCAGCCGTCCTGCAAGAAGGACTGGCGCACGGCGTTGGCGAACTTCGACGCCAGCCGCTTGGACAGGACGTCGCGGCGCGTCCTGCGCAGGCCGCCGACCAGCATCGGCGCGTCCGCCCCGCCGGCGGCGACCAGCGCGAACAGGTTCGGGATGTCGTCCGGGTCGTTCTGCCCGTCGCCGTCCAGCGTGGCGACCCAGTCCCCGCGCGCCGCCTTCACGCCGGTGCGCACGGCGGCGCTCTGCCCCGACCGGCGGACATGGCGCAGCAGACGCAGGCGTCCGGCCGCCACGGCGGGGGCGAGCCGCGCCACGGTGTCGTCGGACGATCCGTCGTCCACGAATATCACCTCGAAGGCCCCCAGGGCCGCAACGCCCCGCTCGATCTCCTCAAGCAGGGGAAGAACGTTTTCGGCCTCGTTGAAGACCGGGACCACGACCGACAGCCGCACGGGCGGCCGCCCCTCCGGAAGAGCGCTCACTGAAGACATCCCATTCGCCAAGCGGGCGCCAAAATACCGCCACCGCCCGGCGAACGGTAGAGGAAAAGGTAAGACCGGCGGTCAGCCCTTCTTATCGTCGACCGGCACCGGCACATAGCGCAGGTCGCCGTCCCGGCTGACCAGCATCAGCACGGTCTTGCGGCCCTGGTCCTTGGCCTCCTGGATGCGCGTGTTCAACTCGTCGGGCGTCTTCACCGGCTCCTGCCCCGCCTCGACGATCACGTCGCCGGCCTCGATGCCCCGCTCCGACGCCGGGCTGCTTTCGCCGACCTCGGTGACCACGACGCCCTCGATGTCGGGGGTGATGGAGAAGGCCTCGCGCAGGCCGGGCGTCAAAGGCGCCAGGGTCAGCCCCAGCACCTTCCTGGACTCCACCGGCGCCGCCGGACGGGGTTCGCCGCTCGACCCGGCGGCGACCTGCTGCGGCTGCGGTTCAAGCTCGCCCACCGTGACGGTGACCGACTCCGGCTTGCCGTCGCGCAGCAGGGTCATGGGGACGCTCCGGCCGATCGGCGTCGCCGCGACGACGCGCGGCAGCTGGCGCATCTGTTCGATGTCCCGGTCGCCGAAGCGGGTGATGATGTCGCCCTGTTTGACGCCGGCCTTGCCCGCCGGGCTGTCGGGGGACACGCTGGTGACCAGCGCGCCCTTCGGTTCGCCCATGCCCAGCGTCTCGGCAAGGTCGGGGGTGACGCGCTGCACCTGCACGCCCAGCCAGCCGCGCCGCACCTGCCCGTGCTCCTTCAACTGCTCGATGACCGGGCGGGCGGTCGAGGACGGGATGGCGAACCCGATGCCGACCGACCCGCCGGTCGGCGAATAGATCGCCGTGTTGATGCCGATGATCTCGCCGGCCATGCTGTAGAGCGGCCCGCCGGAGTTGCCCCGGTTGATCGAGGCGTCGGTTTGCAGATAATCGTCGTAGGGACCCTGCTGGATGTCGCGGGCGCGCGCCGACAGGATGCCGGCCGTCACCGACCCGCCGAGCCCGAAGGGATTGCCGATGGCGACCACCCAGTCGCCGACCTGGACCTTCTCGCTGTCCCCCCATTGGGAGGCGGTCAGCGGCTTGGAGCTTTCGACCTTCAGCAGCGCCAGATCGGTCGGCGCGTCGGTCCCCACCAGCTTGGCCGGCAGCTTGGTCCCGTCGTGCAGGGTGACGGAAATCTCGTCGGCTTCCGACACAACGTGGCTGTTGGTCACCACATAGCCCGCCGGGTCGATGATGACGCCGGAACCGAGCGCGGCGGTCGGACGCTGTTGCTGCTGGCCGCGCTGGCGCTCCCGAAACTCCTTGAAGAATTCCTCGAAGGGGGAGCCGGGCGGGAATTCCGGAAGATCCTGCCCGCGCGGACCGGCCTGGGGGCCGGTCTGGGGGGCGGCCTGCGTCGTGGAGATGTAGACCACCGCGTCCACCTGCTTTTCGGCAAGGTCGGCGAAGGTGGCGGGAGCGCCCTTGGGGATGGGCGACGGGTCCTGCGCCCCGGCCGGCAGGAGCGGCGCCGTCAACGCCAGCGTCAGGGCGACCAGCCCCGCGGCGGACGGCGCCAGACGGGGCGCAAATGTAAAGACGCGCCGGGAACGGTCGGATGAATGCGGCATGAATCAACTCCGGCAATCGGGCGGCACGCGCTTCCCCTGGTTTCAGAAACAAGGTTCTCGAAGGCGTGGGGCCGCGTGCTGTCAACAGAACGCGCCGCAACGCATTCCGGACCATCGCCCAATTTGAAAACCACCCACAGGAAAGTCGGTGTTTTTAAAAGCGTAGCCCTTTGGAATCGCCCGCGCGCTTCGTCGGGGTTGTGCGACATCCCGCGTTTTGAACGTCGGGGTTAGGCCACGCGCAACACATCCAGCCGCAATTTTGCTTTGCCGCGCAAAACTATGCTGGTATTTTCCAAGCGGGTTCCCGATATTCGTCGGTACCGACAACATCGCCCGCAAGTCCGGACTTTGACGTGATGTTCATGCACGCGCCCGCGTGCCGACGCGTCAGGAGCGTGCGATCCGGCACAAGCAGCTGAGCAATGACTCAAAATTCACTTTGGCAACCGAGCGACATAATGAACGCAGAAACCGGGACCGAACCGGAGGCTCCCAAGAAACGCGGCCGAATTCCGCAGGCGGCTTGGCCGCAAATTCTTGAGCGTTACCGCTCCGGTGCAACCCTGTCGGCGATCGCGCGTGAATTCGAATGCACGCCCAGCGCCATTTCCTACATCATCCGCAAGGCCGAGGCCGCCGACGCCCCCGGCGAGGATGACGCCGGCACCGTCCCGGCCGAAGCCCCCGCCGCCCCCGAAGCCGCCGCCCCGGTTGAATCGCCCGCCCCGGCGCCGAAGGCTTCGCGCCGTGCCCCTGCGGAGCCCAAGGGCGACACCCCCAAGGCTGATGCAAAGGCCGCCGAATCGCCGGTCGAGGAGCGCCGCCCGACGCTGACCGTCACGCCGCCGGCCCCTGCTGCGGCCGCGCCGACCGAAACCCTCCGCTTGAACCGGCCCGATCCGCAGCCCGCCCCCCAACCGGCGCCGGCCCCGGCCGCTTCCGCCCCGGCCGCTCCGGCAACGCAGACGGCGGCTCCGGCTTCCGCTCCGCCGGCCGCCGCCGGTGGCCGGGCCGAGCCGACCCCGCCGGTCGATGCGGTGGAAGCCCGCCTGCGTGAAACCGCGCGGGGTTGCCTTGCCGCCTATCGCGGCTGGCGCCAGCAGCCGGGCGAGACCTCGATCCAGGCGCTGTCCGACGCCGTGCATGAACTGCGCAAGGCGCTGGCGCGCATCGAGATCGACATGTCGGCAAGCCGCCGCGAAGAGCAGGCGATTCGCCCGATCCCGATCCCGGCCCACCGCGCCGCGCGCCGCACGCCGTAAGGACGAGTTCGCTCAGCTGCTTGGTTGCAGAAAAGGGCCCCTTCCCGCACGCCGGGGAGGGGCCCTTTTTCTTTTATGCCTTTGGTTATAAGGCGCACCTCCATCCAACGGCATAAGCCTTGCGGGGTTCGGAATAATGCTTATTGGGTGGACGAAATCCCTACAGGATTTGTGTTCTTACTGTGTATAGTCGGAAAAAACGAAACGAAGAACCTTTGGAGGAAACGCGCGATGCCTTATCGCACCAACGCCGAACTCCCCGAATCGGTGAAGGGTCACTTGCCTGCCCGCGCGCAGGACATCTATCGTTCCGCTTTCAATTCCGCCTGGCAGGGCTGCCGGTCGGAAGCCGTCCGCAAGGCCGTTCAGCGCGAGCAGACCGCGCACAAGGTCGCCTGGGCCGCCGTGCGGCGCCGCTATGAGCAGGATGGCGACGGCTGGAAGCTGAAACACTGAAAATCGCCGGAGTTCGAAACACGAATCCGGCGACAGGGAAGGATCCCGGCGCCCCTCCCGCCTTTGACGGCGCGGAGGGGCGCTTCGTTTGCGGCCTTATTTGATCCCCAAAATCCCCTCGGCCTTGGCCAGCGTGGCCATGGATTCGTCGTGCTTGCCGGCCTTGTGCTGTTCTTCGCCCTGGGCGCGCAGCTGTTTGACCTCAGCCATCTGCTGGGCCGACAGCTGCGGATTTTTGGCGAGCGCCGCATCGATGGCGGCCATATGCTTGGGGCAGCTGTTGGCGAGCGCCGGGGCGGCGAAGGCCACGGTCAGAAGGGCAGCGAGAGCGGTCTTGCGCAGCATGAGAGGTCCTCCCAATGTCCGCCGCCCCTGTCGGGCGGCCGTTCCGTAGACGCCGGGCGCACCCCCCATATTCCATCGCGACATCAGCGCCCGTGCCCCTGCCGCAGCGCCCGCGCCCGGCGGGTCATCTCCGCGACGTCCGGCGGCGGCACCCGGTCGCGGATCAGCGGGATCAGTTCCATCATCTCCCGCAGGCATTGGGCATCGAAGACGGCCTTCAGCTCTTCGAAATCGGTCAGCCAACGCCCATCGGCATCGTGGTTCGCGGAGCGCCGGGCGAGGTCCGTCGCCAGTTCGAAAACCCGGCGCTGCTGAAGGCGCAACGCTTCGACCACGCCACCCTGCCCGGCCACACCGGACAGGAGCGGAAACACCGCCTGTTCCAGAACCGCCCCGTGGGCGTCCCACAAGGCGGCCACATCCCGCATTCCGCCGCCACGACGGTCCCATGCGGGTTGGGGAGCGTTGCCGACGTCGGCGAAGAACTCCCGCCCGGCCTCGTGGTCCTGTTCGATGATGGCGGCGATCATTGGGACGGGACTCCTTTGCTGCACCCGCAGCCAAGAACCCCGTCCCGGCTCCGCTGTTCCCTACTCTTCCTTCTTCTCTTCGATCACGGCGAAGCTGGTGAGGTCGCCCTTCGCCCGTTCCTCCGACGGCAGGTGGCCCTGGACGAGGAAGCAAACGTTCTCGGCCACGTTGGTGGCGTGGTCGCCGACGCGCTCGATCGACTTCGCGACGAACAGCAGGTGGGTGCAGCCGGTGATCTGCGCCGGAGTTTCCATCATGTAGGTGAGGAACTCGCGGAACAGGCTGGTGTAGGCGGCGTCCACCTCCTCGTCCCGCTCGCGCACGGCCAGGGCGAGTGCCGCGTCCTGGTTCTCGTAAGCCTTCACCATGTCGCCAATCATGCCCAGCACCGTCTGCCCCATCCAGGACAGCGAGGCGATGGGCGGCGTCACCGGCAGGTTCGACAAGGTGACCGCGCGCTTGGCGACGGAACTGGCGAAATCGCCCATCCGCTCCAGGTTCGAGGCGATCTTCAACGCCGAGACGATTTCCCGCAGATCCTTGGCCATGGGCTGGCGCAGCGCCAGCAGGCGAATGGAAAGGCTTTCCAGCTCCATTTCCAGCCGGTCGATCTCGGCGTCGCCCTCGACGACTTTCGCGGCCTTGTCGGCGTCGCGTTCGGTGATCGCCTCCATGGCGGCGGCGAACTGGCTCTCGACGAGCCGGCCCATCGTCACGATGGTGTGGTGGAGTTGTTTCAACTCCGCATCGAAAGCGGCAACGGTGTGCCCGCCGACCATCCCTGTTCTCCTGTTTTCGTTGTCACGTCGAGGCGTGCGCGATCATAGATGGTAATCCGCACGCGCTTCGCCATCCCGTCCCGCCGGGCCATCCGATTGGCCCTTAACGAATAGACCAGATTATCTTAAGACACTGGTACAGAATTGCGGAAACAGGGTCCACCGCGCGCGACGGCCGCGCGCGGTGGCCAGACCATCGGACAGGTCCATGACGCCACATGAGTTGGTTGCCGTGCTGGAAAAGCACGAGCGCTGGCTGAAGAACAAGCAGGGCGGAAACCGCGCCAACCTGACCATGGGCAACCTGGAAGGCGCCAATCTGGCCGGCGTGGACCTGACGCAAGGCAAACTGTCGGGCGCCAACCTCGCCCGCTGCGACCTGTCCAACGCCAACCTCAGCCACGCCGACCTGTTCGCCGCGCATCTGACCAAGGCCGACCTGACCGGCTGCAACCTGTACCGCGCCGACCTGCGCGGCGCCCACATGCGCGGCGCCAAGATGAAGCGCGCCATCCTGAAGGAGGCGGACCTGCGCGGCGGCGCCCTGCTGTACGGCGGCGGCGGAAAGGGCGGCAAGGGGCTGGACTTCGTGCGCTCCGACCTGTCGGGCAGCGATTTCGACGACGCGATGATGGCGAACGCCAACCTGTCCGGCGCCGACCTGACCGACGTGTCGATGAACGGGGCGGATTGCGAAGGCGCGCTGCTGACCGGGGCGACTCTGATGCGCTCCACCATGAAGAACGTCAACCTCGCGCGGGCGGATCTGCGCGGCAGCAACCTGTCCGGCGTGAACCTGCAAGGGGCGGTGCTGCGCGACGCCAATCTGACGGGCGCGGTGCTGGCCGGCGCCAACCTGCGCAACGCCGACCTCCAGGGCGCCAAGCTGGAGGGCGCGGACCTCGCCGGGGCCGACACGACCGGCGCCAACCTCGCCCGCTCCGCCGAGAATTTTTCGCTGCACATCCAGGACGCGCTGCACAACCACTACACCTGGATCAACACCAACGGCGTCATGGGCTCGCGCGCCGACCTTGGTGGGGCCGACCTGTCGCACATCGACCTGCACGGCGTGAACCTGTCCGGCGCCAACCTGAAGCGGGCGAACCTCGGCGGCGCCAAGATGCGCGACGCCCTGCTGATCATGTGCGACGTGTCGGATGCCGATCTTTCCGGCAGCGACTTCACCGGCGCCATCCTGGACGGCGCCAATCTGCGCGGCGCCAATTTCTCCGGCGCACGGCTGGACGGGGCGGGCATCGGCTGGGTCGACGTGAAGGGGTCGGACGGCAAGCCGACCGGCCGCCTGTGGGCGGCGAACCTGACAGGCTGCAACTTCACCGGCGCGTCCTGCGTGCGCGCCAACCTGCGCGGCGCGAACCTCGCCGGCTGCGACTTCACCAACGCCGACCTGACCGGCGCGATCCTCAGCGACGCCAACATCCGCGACGCGACGTTCGCGGGCGCCAACCTGACCGGCGCCAGCCTGCCGCCCCCGCCGGATCCCGACGATTGATCCGATAGAGCGCCATGTCTTCGCCCATCGCCCGTTGTGTCTACGCCAGATCGTCGTCCAGACCGGCCGGCGGCGGACCGCCGAGGTTCAAGGACACCCGGCGCAGCACGCCGATCGTTCTTGCGACGTCGTCGGGCGGGATGCCCCGCGTCGCCTGCTCGGCGATTTCGGCGGCGCAGGGGAGGATCGCGTCGCGCAGCGCCCGTCCCTTCGGCGTCAGAAAGATGTTCACCTTGCGGCGGTCGTGCGGGTTGCGCACGCGCTGGACGAGTTCCAGCCGCTCCAGCGTGTTCAGCGCGGTGACGGTGGTCGGCTCCATCATGCCCACGCGCTGGCTCAATTCGCGCTGGGTCAGGCCATCCTCCTCCCACAGGGCGCGCAGGAAATACCACTGCCCCATGCTGACGCCGTAGCCGGTGATGCGGGTCTGCAAAGCGCGCGAAAAGGCGCGGTGCACTTCGCGCGTCACGTAGGACAGGTTTCCCTCGGCGGACAGGTCGTCCCTGACCTCTGGGGCGGTGCCCGAATCCCCATTTCCGGCCAAGATGAACTTCGCTTCCTGTCTCTTGAATCGCCCACTCATCAAGACAATCTTTCAGCAGCCGTCCGGCGAGACGGCGGGGCGCCGCCGGTCCGAAACGAACGAACACAATCAACTTACCCGATCATATCTTTTCGCGGAAAAATCGCAAAGCAAATGCGCATTCCCGCTTCGTGCGCATGCGGCGATATGCCTACAAACGTAGACGAGAATGGCTTCAGCGATAAACAAAACCCAGGATTGGCCGGATCACCCTTTGCCCGGCGGCGAAAGAAGATCGATGACGACAGCGGTGAAGCGATTCATATCCCCGTATGCAGTGCGGCATAAAGACACTTTCCCTGGGCAATACTGAACCGGGTCTGCGCTGTCTTTCAATTTTATTAAATTTGCACTGCAGGCCCTCGGCTCTTCCGAAGAGTGGTTGCACCGCCGCCGCTTCGCCGCCAAACAAAGCCGCCACAACGGCATTCCGCCCACGCCCACACGACCTCAGGAGCACCGCCGCCATGCGCCCCACCACTGGACGCACCGTTACTGTCGCCGCGACCCAGATGGCTTGCAGCTGGGACCGGGATGCCAACGTGAACGGCGTCGAGCGCCTCGTGCGCGAGGCCGCCTCGCGCGGCGCCCAGATCATCCTGCCGCAGGAGCTGTTCGAGACCCCCTACTTCTGCAAGGACCAGAAGCAGGAGCTGTTCGCCCTCGCCCACCCGGTCGAGGACCATCCCGTCATCGCGCGGATGAGCGCGCTGGCGCGCGAGCTGTCCGTGGTCATTCCCGTCAGCGTCTTCGAGCGGGCGCGCAACGCCTATTACAACTCGCTGGCCGTCGTGGACGCGGACGGGTCGGTGCTGGGCGTTTATCGCAAGTCGCACATCCCCGACGGCCCCGGCTATCAGGAGAAGTTCTACTTCAGCCCCGGCGACACCGGCTTCCAGGTCTACAGGACGCGCTACGCCACCATCGGCTGCGCGATCTGCTGGGACCAATGGTTCCCGGAAACCGCCCGCGCCATGGCGCTGAAGGGGGCGGAGATCCTGTTCTACCCGACCGCCATCGGCTCGGAACCGCAGGACTCGTCTCTGGACAGCCAGGGGCACTGGACGCGCGTCATGCAGGGGCACGCCGGGGCCAACCTGATGCCGCTGGTCGCCTCCAACCGCGTCGGGCACGAGGAGGGGGAGACCTGCGGGATCACCTTCTACGGCTCCTCCTTCATCGCGGGGCCGACGGGCGAACTGGTGGCGCAGGCCGACCGGGAGAGCGAGACGGTGCTGACCGCCTCCTTCGACCTGGACCGCATCGCGGCCCAGCGCGCCTCCTGGGGCGTGTTCCGCGACCGCCGTCCGGAACTCTACGGCCCGCTGATGACGCTGGACGGCGAGACCCCGGTCCGCCGCTGAGGCCCGTTCAGACGGTGATGGCGCTTCGAGTCATTGACTGACCCAAGCCCTGCGCCACTCCATACGCCGCCGCCCCGCGCGCCGCCAGCGCCAGGGCGGCGGTGCCGTTCTGGCCGCCCGATTCCTCGCCGGACTGCTTGCGGCGCAGCTCCTGCTGCGCCTGGGCCTTCTGCGCGTCGGCCTGTTGGGCGACGCGCAGATCCTGGGCGGACGGGTCGGAGGGGGCCAAGGCCGCCGCCTTGACCGTCTCCATCTTGCGGATGGTCGCCTCGGGCTCGCGCTCCGGGCTGGTGTCCACGGGCACTTCGCCCGCGACCGCGTAATTCTTGCCGTCCGGCCCGCGCGTGTAGGTGAAGGACGCCGACCCGGCATGAGGCCCGCCGGCCGACTGATGCGCCGCCTCGTGCTGGCGGACGCTGGTGTCGATGCGCTGAAGCTCCTGGACACGCTGCTGCTGTTCGGGGGATTGGACCTGCTCGGCGCCGCCCGCCTGGGCGTCCGTCTGGGCACCCGCTTTCCGGCCGGTCCGCGTCTGCGGCAGCCCGAACAGCGCCGAGGATGAGACACCCGAAATCACGGCCCGCGAGTCCCGCGCGATCCACTCAACCGCAACACCCTACACCGGCTGTCGCCGGGCGGCAACGCGGCGCTCAGCGCGCCGCCAACGCGTCGGTGAAGGTCCCAGGATCGACGTTGCCACCGCTCAGCACCACCACGACCGTACGTCCCGCCGTGGGCAGCTTGCCGGAGAGGATCGCCGCCAGCGCCACGGCGCCGCCGGGTTCGACCACCAGCTTCAGGACGGAGAAGGCGTAGGCCATGGCGGCCTGAACCTCCGCGTCGGTGACGGCGAAACCGCCGGCCAGACGTTCCTTCATGACCGGGAAGGTCAGGGCGCCCGGCGTCGGCGTCAACAGGGCGTCGCACAGGCTGCTGTGCCCGGCCTCGTTGCTGACGCGCTCTCCCGCCGCCAGCGAGCGGGCCACGTCGTCGAAGCCGGCCGGCTCGACGCTCCACACGCGGGTGTCCGGCAGCGCGTGGCGGATCGCCGTCGCGAGACCCGACACCAGACCGCCGCCGCTGCACGGGGACAGAACGTCGTCCGGCGCGACGCCCAGCGCCGCGAGCTGCTCGACGATCTCCAGCCCCACGGTGCCCTGCCCGGCCATGACCTGCGGGTGGTCGTAGGGCGGGACGACCGCGCTGCCCCGCTCGTCGGCGATGGCCTTGGCGATGTCCTCGCGGCTTTCCGTCCAGCGGTCGTACAGCACGACCTCCGCGCCGTAGGAGCGGGTGTTCTCGATCTTCAGCGCGGGCGCGTCGCTCGGCATGACGATGGCGGCGCGGATGCCCAGCAGCGCGGCGGCGGCGGCCACGCCCTGCGCGTGGTTGCCCGACGACCAGGCCACCACGCCCCGCCCGCGCTCTTCCGGCGTCAGTTGCGAGATGCGGTTGAAAGCGCCCCGGAACTTGAAGGAGCCGCTGCGTTGCAGGACCTCCGGCTTGATGAGGACACGCCCGCCGACGCGCTCGTTCAGCAGGGCGTTTTCCAACAGGGGCGTGCGCACGGCGTAGCCGTCCAGCCGGCGCGCGGCCTCGACCACATCCTGAAATCCGATAGCGAGCATGATCAGCGCCCTCCCGACACGTTGAGAAGCGCGCCGGTCACGTAGGACGCGGCGTCCGACAGCAGCCACAGCACGCTTTCCGCCACCTCGTCGGCGGTGCCGGGGCGGCCCATGGGCGGGGTCAGGGCCGGCATCTCCAGGCGGTTGCCGACGCCGGGAATCACCTGGATGTCGGTGTCGATCAGGCCGGGACGGACGCAGTTGACCCGGACTCCTTCCTTCGCGACCT
Organism: Pseudomonadota bacterium; assembly: GCA_023416195.1. Taxonomy (GTDB): domain Bacteria; phylum Pseudomonadota; class Alphaproteobacteria; order Azospirillales; family Azospirillaceae; genus Azospirillum. The sequence continues at coordinate 10,845 of JAEZID010000153.1, forward strand.
CGCGCGACAGGCCGATGGTCAGGCTGTCGATGGCGCCCTTGCTGGCGGCGTAGGCGACATACTCGTTGGGCGCGCCCAGCACCCCCGCGATGGAGCCGAGATTCACGATCGCCCCGCCCGGACCGCCGTGACGGGTGGACATGCGCCGCACCGCCTCCCGCGCGCAGAGGATGGCGCCGGTCACGTTGATGTCCAGCATGCGGCGGAGGGCGTCCGTGGGCGCCTCGTCCAGCCGTCCGTAGGGGCCGACGATGCCGGCGTTGTTGACCAGACCGGCGGCCGGGCCGAAGCGGGACTCCGCGGCGTCGAACAGGGCGCGGATGTCCTCCTCCCGCGCCGCGTCGCCCCGGACGGCCTGCGCCTGCCCGCCCGCGTCGCGGATGGCCGACAGGGTCGCCTCCGCCGCATCGGCGTTGCCGAGGTAGGAGAAGGTGACGGCGTAACCGCGCTGCGCCGCCATCCGCGCGACGGCGGCGCCGATGCCACGGCTGCCGCCGGTGACGATCAGGGATTTCATGGCCTCAGCCCTCCGATGCGTTGTCGGCCTTCGGCAGGGTGATGCCGGCCAGCCGTTCGAAGATCTTGATGACGGCGGAATCGTCCTCGCGCCCCAGCCCGGCCGCCGCCGCCATGGTGAACATCTGCAAGGCGGTGGAAGCGAGCGGTGTCGGGAAGGTCATGCGCCGGGCCGAATCCACGACGATGCCCAGATCCTTGACGAAGATGTCCACGGCGCTGTGCGGGGTGTAGTCGCCGGCCAGGATGTGCGGCACGCGGTTTTCGAACATCCAGCTGTTGCCGGCGCTGGAGGTGATGACGTCGTAGATGCGCTGCGGCTCGACGCCCGCGCGCATGCCATAGGCCATGGCCTCCGCCGAGGCGGCGATGTGCACCCCGGCGAGCAGCTGGTTGATCGTCTTCACCACGGAGCCCTGCCCATGCCGCGCGCCGACCCGGTGCAGCGTGCCGGAGGCCGAGGCCAGCAGTTCCTCCGCCTTTTCGAACGCCGCGTCGGGGCCGGAGGCCATGACGGTCATCCGCCCTTCCGCCGCCTTCACCGGCCCGCCGCTGACCGGGGCGTCGAGCATCAGCAGGCCAAGCGCGTCGAGCCGCCGCCCGACCTCCTCCGCGAAGGCGGCCGGAACGGTCGCGGATTGGACGACGCAGGCGCCCTTCGGCAGGGTTGCGGCGATGCCGTCCGGGCCGAACAGCACCTCCTCGACCTGCTCGGGGGTGGCGACCAGGACAACGACCTGATCCACCCGGCGGCCCAGTTCGGCGGGGGAGCCCACCGCCTCGCCGCCGCGCGTGACGAGGCTCATGCATTTGGAGGGCTCGGCGTCGCAGCCGATCACGCGGAAGCCCGCGCGCAGCAGCGACAGCGCGACGCCCATTCCCATGGAGCCCAGGCCGATGACGCCCGCGACGCGGGCCGGTGTGACGTCGTCGCTCATGATCCTCCCCGGCGGCGGTTTGTGCCGTTGTTGCGGTGAAGTGTCGGGTGCGGGACGGGGGCGCGTCAAGCCGCCGGCGCGGCCGCACCCTTCGGCGGATGGCGGAACTGCGCGGGACGCATGTCGTTAAGCACAGGAATTGTCGGAGAGGCCGATGCCCGCCCTGGTCCTGTCCTTCCTGTGGGTGCTCCTTCCCGCGCCGGCGCTGGCGCACGCGGCGGGGGAGAGCGGCTGGACCATCGACCTGTGGTCGGCGGGGCTGCTGGCGCTGTCCGCCGGGCTGTATCTCGCCGGGTTCCGGCGCTGGCGCGCCCGGCGGGCCGCCCTGTTCTGGGCGGGTTGGGCGGTGGTCGCCGCGGCGCTTCTGTCGCCGCTGTACGACCTCGCCGAGGATTCCTTCACCGCGCATATGCTGGAGCATGAGCTTCTGATGTTCGTGGCAGCGCCTCTGCTGGTCGCCTCGCGTCCCCTGGGCGTGCTGCTGGCGCCCTTGCCGTCCGGCGCGCGGCGGGGCTGGGGACGGTTCTGGGCCGCCCTCACCGGCCCGATGGTCGCCACGGCCCTGCACGGGGCGGCGCTGTGGGTTTGGCACGCCCCGGCGCTGTTCGACGCCACGCTGACGAACCGGGCGGTGCACGCGCTTCAGCACCTGTCGCTGTTCGGGACGGCGCTGCTGTTCTGGTGGGCGGTTCTGGTCGGGCGCGGCGCGGCGGCGACAGGGCGCGCGATGCTGGGACTGTTCGTGACGGCGCTCCACAGCACGTTGCTGGCGGCCCTGATGACCCTGTCGCCGGTGCCCTGGTACGCTTATGGGTACGCCTATGGGGGCGATCCGGCGGCGGCGCTGGCCGACCAGCAGGCGGCCGGCCTTATCATGTGGGTGCCGGGTGGGCTGGCTTATATGGGCGTGGCGCTCTGGCTGCTCGCGCGGTGGCTGGGCGGATCGGAGGCGGCGCGCAATTCGGCGGTCCGGTAGCGCGCCCGCGCGTCCAAACGCAGCTTGTGCGACGTCAATCCGCCGCGCTGTCCGGCCGCCGCTGGCGGTAGAGGACGTGCAGCATGCCCGCGTGGATGAAGTCACGCTCGTAGGTGAAGCCGGACTTCTCCATCACCCGGCGCGAGGCCGTGTTGGTCGGCGGCGTGAAGGCGACCAGCGTCGGGACCTTCAGCCGGCCGAAAGACAGGCCGACGACGGCGCGCGCCAGCTCGGTCGCCACGCCCCGGTTCCAGGCCTCCGGCCGGTAGGCGTAGAGCAGTTCCGTTTCGGTGAAGCCGTCGATGGTCTTGCGCCGCAGGCCGGCGCGGCCCAGGAAACGGTTGCCGTCCTTGTCCCGCACCGTCCAGACGCCGTAGCCGTGGCTGTCCCAATGGTCGATCAGGCGGTCGAGAAAGGCGCGTGTCTCGTCAACGCTCCACAGCTTGCCGCCCAGCGTCGCCATCACCGTGGGATCGGTGTGCATCCGCACCAGATCGTCCAGATCCTCGGGTCGGACGCGGTGGGCGCGCAGACGTTCCGTCTCGAAGGTCTCGACCACTCCCGTCCTCCCGTTCGCCGTGGCTGTTCGTGTTCGGGAATTCTACCGACGCAACAATGCGGCGCAGCCCGGAAAAAGGCCGCACCCCTTTCGGCCGGGCTATCGGCTTACATGCCCGGTTCGAACACGACCACGCGGTTGCGCCCCTCGCGCTTGGCCCGGTAGAGGGCGAGGTCGGCGCGGTGAATGGCTTTCTCCAGCGTGTCGGACGCCCCTTCGACCGAGGCGATGCCGATGCTGGAGGTCAGGTGGAAGCGCCCTTCCGGCCCCGGAATGGGCATGCGGGCCAGATGGCGGCGCACGCGCTCGGCCACGACGCGGGACTCGTCGGCGGTGGCGCCGGGCAGGATCACGACGAACTCCTCACCGCCCAGCCGGCCCAGGATGTCGTACTCGCGCAGGATCGACTGGCAGCCGCCGGCCACCATGCGCAGCGCGTCGTCGCCGGTGGCGTGCCCGTAGGTGTCGTTGATGAGCTTGAAATGGTCCACGTCCAGCACGAAGACCGACATCGGCTCCTGATAGCGGTGCGCCCGCGCGATCTGCGAGCGCGCCAGCTCCATGAAGGAACGCCGGTTGTAGATGCCGGTCAGCGGATCGCGGGAGGCCATGTCCCGCAACGCCTCCTCCATGTTCCGGCGCTCGGTGTAGTCGTAGATCCAGGCGAGGTTCACCTGCACGCCCTGGATCACCGCCTGGTTCACCGTGAACAGCGTCCAGAAGGACGAACCGTCGGCGCGCTTGAACTGCACCTCCATGTTCACGACGGAGCCGGAGTTCCGCAGCCGCTCGATCACCCGCGCGCGCTGGTGGTCGTCCACGTAGTAATCGCGGGCGTGCCGGCCGATCACGTCGTCGGGGCGCAGCCCGATCAGCTCGGCGAAGCGGGTGTTGGCGAAGATGATCCGCCCGTCGTCGCGGCGCGACACCGACACGCCGATGGGGCTCTGCTCCAGAATGGCCTGGAGCCGTTCCTCGCTGGGCAGTCCTTCCGACAGGTCGTGGATCACCCCGACGATGCCGCCGAAGTTACCGGCGCTGTCGCAGAACACGGCCTTGGTCAGGCAGGCCATGCGGGTGGAATTGCCGGCGAAGGGCACCTCCTCCTCATAGCTGCGCTGGCCCCAGTTCACGACCAGCTCCCGGTCATGCTCGGCGTGGGCCCTGGCAATCTTCGGATCCATCACCGCGAAGGCGGTCTTCTGAATGATGTCCTTGCGGGACAGGCCGGTGTAGCGCTCGAACGAATCGTTGCAATCGACGTACTGGCCCTCGGCGTCCTTCACGAAGACCGGAACCGGCAGCGTTTCGAACAGCACTTCCTTCATCAGCAGCTGGTCGCGCAACACCGCCTCGGCGCGGCGGTGGTGGCTGACGTCGGTGAGGATGCGCAGGAACAGGGATTCGCCGTCCGGCCCGTCGATGGGGCTGACCGCCTCCGACACCCAGACGACGACGCCGTCACGACGCAGCAGGCGCCGCTCGCGCACCGCTCCCTCGTCCCGCAGATCCGGGGAGGCGACCAGCCCGTCCGTGGGTTCCAGCGCGCGCAGGCCGATGCCCGGCAGGGAGCCGTCCGGGTGGCCCAGCAGAGCGTGCAGCGCGCGGTTGGCGTAGACGATGGTCCCCTCGGGCGTCGAGACGCAGACGCCCGTTGGCAGCGCGTCGAACGCGCGCCACAGAGCCTTGTGCGTTTCCCCCACATCCCCCCCAGGATTCATCCTTGTACCAACCGAATCGAGCATTGCAGCTCCATTGTCATGGAATCTTGTTGCGCCGCAATGGAGCGTTGCGTGCTTACGTTAGCCGAAGGCCGGAACCACCCATGTGTGCCATCTTGTCGCGCTTATGTCACCCATCGTTTAAACACCAATCAAAAGCTAAGAACGCGTGACGGTCCGGCAAGCCGCGATCAGCCGTTCGCGCCCGTCCTCGCCCGCCGGTAGGCCCAACCGAAGCCAGTCCGTCCGATAGTCGAATCGGCGCACCAGAATACCCGCTTGCCCGAGCGCATTGTACAACTGCGGAGCACGTGGATCGCAAACCAGACGAAAGAGGGATGTCCCCCCCACGACCGTCAGTCCGGCCTCGACCAAAAGACGATCCAGCCGCTCCGCCTCGGCGTGCAGATGCGCCCGCGTCGCGGCGATCCAGGCCGAATCCGACAGGGCGGCCGTCGCGACGGCGAGACCCGGACCGGACACCGCCCAAGGCCCGATGGCCGCGCGCAGGGCCGCCGCCAAAGCCCGCTCCGCCAACGCGATGCCCAGGCGAAGGCCGGCCAGCCCGAAGAACTTGCCGAAGGACCGCAGCACGACCAGTCCGGGCCGGCCGGCATGGGGGGCGAGGCTCGCCGCCGGGGTCACGTCGGCGAAGGCCTCATCCACCACCAGCCAGCCGCCGCGCGCCGCCTGACGCTCCGCCAGGGCCAGCAGGTCGGCGGCCGGCAGGATGCGCCCGTCAGGGTTGTTCGGGTTGACGACGACCAGCACGTCCGCCGCCGCGTCGTCGATGGACGCGGTTTCCGTCACGCGATGCCCGGCGCCGGCCCAGCCGGCCGCGTGTTCGGCGTAGGTCGGGCCGAGGACCGCCACCGTCCCCGGCGCGCGCATGCGGGGAAGCAGTTGGATCAGCGCCTGCGACCCGCTCGCCGCCGCCGCCATGTCCGGCGACGGCGCGCCGTAACAGGCTACGGCGGCTTCCAGCAGGGCGGATTCGGCGTGGCGGGCCGGCAGGCGGGTCCAGGCGTCGGGGGGAATCGGCGGCAGCGGATAGGGCCAGGGATTGATGCCCGTGGACAGATCCACCCAGGGCTCCGGAGCCTCGGGAAAGGTCATGCGGGCGCCATCGAGATCCCCGCCGTGGAGGATGCCTCCCTGGACGATGCCCTTGGTCCTGGCCGATGTTTCCGCCATGATCGCGCCCTTTCCTAGTCCCAACCCGGAATTCGTGCCGTGGAGCTTCATCCGTCCGTGCTCGCCGCCGCCCTCCTGATCGAGGCCGCCGCCGGCTATCCGGACGCACTGTACGCCCAAATCCGCCACCCGGTGGTGTGGATCGGCGCGCTTATCGCCCAGCTTGACCGCGCGCTCAACCGCGAGGGCGATTCCTTCGCCATGCGCAAGGCGGCGGGCGTGCTGGCCATGGTCGTGCTGCTGCTGGTCGTCGGGGCGGTCGCCTCGGCCGTGGCGGCGCTGTGCCGGGCGCTGCCGTTCGGCGGGCTGTGGGAAGCGGCGCTCGCCTCCACGCTGATCGCGCAGCGCAGCCTGTACGATCACGTCGCGGCGGTCGCCTCGGCCTTCCGCAGCGGCGGGCTGGAGGCGGCGCGCGCGGCCGTGTCGCGCATCGTCGGCCGCAACCCGGCGACCCTGGACGAACCCGCCGTCTGCCGCGCCGCCATCGAGAGCCTTTCGGAAAACTTCTCGGACGGGGTGGTGGCGCCGGCCTTCTGGCTGCTGATCGGCGGCCTGCCCGGCGTCACGCTGTACAAGGCGATCAACACGGCGGACAGCATGATCGGGCACCGCACCCCCCGGCACGAGGCGTTCGGCTGGGCCGGGGCGCGGCTGGACGATCTGGTGAACCTGCCGGGATCGCGCCTGACCGCGTTGCTGATCGCCGCCGCCGCGCGCTTCACGCCGGGCGCCGATGCCGCCGAGGCGCTGCGGTCCGTCCGCCGCGACGCGCACCGCCACCGCTCGCCCAACGCCGGATGGCCGGAAGCCGCCATGGCCGGGGCGCTGGACCTGCGCCTCGGCGGGCCGCGCACCTATGGCGCCGTGCGGATCGAGGACGCCTGGATGGGGCCGGGCCGCACCGCCGCCACGCCGGAGGACATCAGCCGTGCCCTGCGCCTCTATCGGAAGGCCTGCGCGGTGATGGTGGGCGCGGCGCTGGCGCTGGCGATCCTGCTCTGAATCAGGTCAGGGCCGGCGCTATGTCGGTCTGGGCGAAATCGCGCCCGACATACAGCAGCGGCATGCCGAGCGACTTGGCGAGCGCGTAGGCGGCGCAGTCGGCGAAGTTCAGTTGCGCCGGGTGCCCATGCTCCTTCCCGAAGCGGCGGAAGGCGTCGTAGGCCAGCGTCGCCTGCACCCGGTCGAAGGGGCGGACGATGATGCCGGCGCGCTCGATCAGCCGGTCGAACTCGCGCAGGGCCGATTCGCCGAACCGGTTGAACAGCAGGATCCGGCACTCGAACGCGTTGACGGCCGACATGTGGCTGACCGCGCTGGCGTCGAGCAGCGCCTCGATCCGGTCGGCGTCCGCATCGCCGCGCAGAAAGGCCAGGATGGCCGAGGTATCGACGACCATCACCCGAAGACCCCCTGCGCGTTGCAGCCCAGCACCTCGTCGTCGGGCCGGTCGTCGAGCACGGGCAGGCCGGACACCCGTTCGCGAATCTCGCGCAGGGCCTGACGCCGCGCCGGGTCGTTCGGGCGCGCGAATCGGCCCAGCCGCTCCGCCAGCGCGGCGGTCACCGCCGTGGCGAGGCTTTCGCCGGTGATCGCGGCCAGTTCGCGGGCCAACCGCTCGGCCTCGTCGGATTCGATGTGCAGAGCCATGGGCTTGCTCCGGGGGGGCATCACACAACTGCAGCGCAGGCGTAGCCTATTCCGCTATGCCGAGCAATCCCCCGACATCCACATGCGCCTCCAGACGGTCGGCGATGGCGTCGAGCGCCTGCTCGACGGTTGCGTCATAGGATTGCCCCGATGCCGAGGCGCCAAGGCTCCGCAGGAAAGCGGCGCGGAAGCCGTCCGCCCCGAACAGGCCGTGCAGGTAGCAGCCCATCACGCGCCCGTCCGCCGTTGTCGCTCCGTCCGTCTGCCCGTCATTCAGGCTCAGCATCGGGCGGGTGCGGTCCGGCCCCTCGGTGCGGCCCATGTGCATCTCGTAGCCCGCCACCGGGGCGCCGGTGGTGCGCTCGGTGCCCCTCGCCTCCTCCAGGACCTTCGGGCCTTTCAAAACCGTCTCGACGTCGAGAAGCCCCAACCCGGCGGCCTCGCCCGGCGGTCCTTCGATGCCCTCCGGGTCGGCGATGCGGCGCCCCAGCATCTGGTAGCCGCCGCAGATGCCCAGCACCCGCCCGCCGCGCCGCCAGTGGGCCAGCAGATCCACGTCCCAGCCCTGGGCGCGCAGGAAGGCCAGATCGGCGATGGTCGCCTTGGTGCCCGGCAGGATGATCAGGTCGGCGTCCGGCGGCAGCGGCTGGCCGCGCGGCACCATGGTCAGCGCCACGTCCGGTTCCTGCGCCAGCGGGTCGAAATCGTCGAAATTGGCGATGCGCGACAGCATCGGCACGGCGACGCGCAGCCTCCCGCCGCCGCGGCTTTTCATCGTGTCGAGCGCCACGGCGTCCTCGGCCGGCAGCAAAGCGGCCTCCGTCAGCCAGGGCACGACGCCGAAGCCGCGCCATCCGGTGCGCTCCGCGATGATCGACAGGCCGCTGTCGAACAGGCGCACGTCGCCCCGGAACTTGTTGATGAGGAAGCCCTTCACCCGCGCCTGCTCGTCGGGCGGCAGCAGGGCGTGGGTGCCGACGAGGCTGGCGATCACGCCGCCCCGGTCGATGTCGCCGACCAGCACCACCGGCACGTCCGCCGCCGTGGCGAAGCCCATGTTGGCGATGTCGCCGGCGCGCAGGTTCACCTCCGCCGGGCTGCCCGCCCCCTCCACCACCACGATGTCGGCCTCGGCCTTCAGCCGTTGAAAGCTGTCCAGCACCGTGGGAAGCAGTTGCCCCTTGCGGGACTGATAGTCGCCGGCCTTCGCCGTGCCCGTGACCTGCCCGCGCACCACGACCTGGGAGCCGATTTCCGACTGCGGCTTCAGCAGCACCGGGTTCATGTGGACGGTCGGCGCCACCCCGCAGGCCCGCGCCTGGAGCGCCTGGGCGCGCCCGATCTCGCCGCCGTCGGCGGTCACCGCCGCGTTGTTCGACATGTTCTGCGGCTTGAAGGGCCGCACCGTCAGGCCGCGCCGCACCAGCGCCCGGCACAGCCCCGCCACCAGCAGCGACTTGCCGACGTCGGAGCCCGTGCCCTGGAGCATGATGGCGCGCGGCATGATCAGAACTCGATGCCGGGCTGGGCCTTGATGCCGGCCTGAAAGGGATGCTTGACCAGCGTCATTTCGGTCACGAGGTCGGCGGCCTCGATCAGTTCCGGCTTCGCGGTGCGGCCGGTGACGATCACATGCAGGTCGGGCCGGCGGCCGGTCAGCACCGACAGCACGTCGGCGACCGGCAGATAGTCCATGCGCAGGACGATGTTCAGTTCGTCCAGCACGACCAGCTGGTATTTCGGGTCGGCCATCAGCTCCCGCGCCTTGGCCCAGGCGGCCTTGGCGGCGGCGATGTCGCGCTCGCGGTCCTGGGTTTCCCAGGTGAAGCCCTCGCCCATCGTGTAGAAGTCCACGAGATCGTCGAAGCGCTCCAGCGCCACCGTCTCGCCCGTGGACCAGGCGCCCTTCACGAACTGCACGACGCCGACGCGCATGCCGTGCCCGACCGCGCGCATGATCAGGCCGAAGGCCGCCGTGGACTTGCCCTTGCCGTTGCCGGTGTTGACCATCAGAAGCCCCTTCTCCTGGGTCTTCGA
>JAEZID010000160.1 GCA_023416195.1 Pseudomonadota bacterium
GGCCTGGAGCAGGCGCGAAGCGAGGAAGCGGGTCATGCGGGCTCCTTGGCCGCGCTTCTGCAACGAGCCCCCATCCCGGCCTTCCCCCACCTGCGGCGGGGGAAGGAGAGAAGCCCTCCCCCGCCGCAGGTGGGGGAAGGTTGGGTGGGGGCCCGCATCAAGAACCTCCTCACCCCTTCGGCTTCCACGTCTCGATCCACAGAGTGCTGGAATCCAGATGCCCGGTCGGCGTGACGCCGTCCAGCCAGGGCGGCAGGATGTAGGGGTCGGCGCGGAAGAACAGCGGCAGGTTCGGCAGATCCTCGGCGTAGATCTTTTGCAGCTTCGCCCACAGCGCGCGGTTGGCGTCGGGCTCACAGACGTGCTCCAGATCTTCCAGAACCTTGTCCATCTCCGGGTTCCGGTAGCCGGCGTAGTTCTGGCCGGACCAGTTGTTGGCCTCGGTCGGAACCATGCTGGAATGGAAGATGGTGCGCGGGATGTTCTCCGGCGCGCTGATCCAGGCGAACAGGGCCATGGACTTGAAGCGGCGCTTGCCCAGGGTCTCGCCGAACAGGACTCGCGGCGGCTCGTTGACGATGCGCACATCGACGCCGGCCTGCCGCCACTGCGCCTGAAGCACCTGCTGCAACACCTCGCGGGAGCGGTTGCCGGCGGTGGTCATGATCTCCAGCGACAGCCGCTCGCCCTGGGCGTTGTGGCGCACGCCGGCGCGCCGCTGGTTCCAGCCGGCCTCGTCGAGCAGCTTGCCGGCCAGCGCCGGGTCGTAGGGATAAGTTGCGTAGCCCGGCGCGTGCACGCGGTCGAGCGGGCTGATCTCGTTGTGCGCGACCGGCTGGCGCCCGTCGAACAGCTGCTTGGAGATCGCCTCGCGGTCGATGGCGTGCAGCAGCGCCTTGCGCACGCGCGAATCCTTCAGCGCCGGGTTGTCGAGGTTCAGCTCCACATGCTCGAAGAAGAGGCCCGGCTTGTAGATGACCTGGAACCGGCTGCCGTGCCGCTTCTCGAACGCCAGCACCTGATCGAGCGGCAGGCCGGTCTCGCCCGGCACCATGTCCACCTGGCCCGCCAGCAGGTTGGCTTCCAGCGCGGCCGTGTTCTCGATGGTCTTGACGATCACCCGCTTGAAGGCCGGCGGCTGCCCCCACCAGGTCGGGTTCGGTTCCAGCACCACATGGCTGCCGGGTTCGACCTGGGTGATGCGGTAGGGGCCGAACCACAGGCCGGGGTTGGTGGTGTCCGTCTCGTACTTGGAGCGGGTGCGATAGTTGGCCGGGTCGGCCTCGAACACCGGGCGTTCCAGATGGGAGGGGAGGATTTCGAAGTCGTTGATCTCGCGGTAGGTGCAGACCGGCTTTTCGCGGTGGATGGTGAAGGTGCGCTCGTCCTTCACGTCGATGGCGACGATGTCGCGCGCGAACAGGTCGAAGTTGCCATAGCCGCTCTGCGGGTGCTTGCCGACCGTCCAGGTGAACAGCACGTCCTCGGTCGTCACCGGCTTCCCGTCGCCCCAGGTCGCCTTGGGGTTGATGGTGTAGGTGACCTTGATGCCCTTGGCCCCGTCCGGCCGCGTCTCGTACTCCGCCGTGCCCTTCTCCAGCGCGGGCAGTTCGGTGCACAGCAGGCAGGTCAGTTGCCAATCCTTGTCGTAGGCGGTGAAGGGCCGGCGCGCCATCGACAGAACGTAGGCCTTGGACGCCATCGCCTCGATGGAAGGGTGCCAGTTGGCCGGAAACTGGGTCAGCCCGATGACCAGCTCATCCTTTGCGCCCAAAGCGGGCGTGGCAAGGGCCGGAACCGACAGCAGCGAGGCGGTTATGGTGAGCGCGGCCAATCCGGATCGCATCGCGGTGTCGTCCCCCTCATCGACGTTCGAACCTACGGACTATGGGGAGCGGCACAGGTCTGGTCCAGAGTCTAAGCGCTTGACGCGCAACGCGGGCGCGTGGTTGTGCATTCGCGAATGGACAACGAAACCTCCGGGAATCCCATGGCCGGCACCGTGACCCTGACGCGCGAGGGCGTCGTCGCCACCCTGACGCTCAGCAACCCCGACAAGCTCAACGCCTTCGACAAGCCCATGTGGCACGCGCTGATTCCGGCGCTACGGACGCTTGGGGCGGACGACTCGGTGCGCGTGGTGGTGCTGCGCGGGGACGGCGGGAAAGCCTTCAGCCCCGGCGCCGACATCTCGGAGTTCGAGACGGAGCGCAACAGCCCCGAACAGGGCATCGCCTACGGCCGGCTGATGGACGAGGGGCTGCATCTGCTGCGCGAGCTGCCGCACCCGACGCTGGCGGCGATCCAGGGCGCCTGCTGCGGCATCGGCCTCGCCGTGGCGCTGGCCTGCGACCTGCGGGTGTGCACCGACGCCAGCCGCTTCGGCGTGCCGGTCAGCCGGCTCGGCATCTCCATGCCCCTGCCGGAGATGAAGCTTCTCTACGACATCGCCGGCGGTCCGGCGGCTCTGGAAATCCTGCTGGAAGGCCGCGTGTTCGACGCCGCCGAGGCCAAGGACAAGCGCCTCGTCCACCGCATCGTCGCCCAGGACGCCTTCGAGGGCGAGATCGCCGCGACCTGCGAGCGCATCGTCGGCGGCGCCCCGCTGGCCGCCCGCCTGCACAAGCGCTTCATCCGGCGCTTCGCCGACCCGGCCCCGCTCAGCGAGGCGGAGATCGCCGAATGCTGCGACTGCTACGGCACGGAGGACTTCCGCGAGGGCTACCGCGCCTTCCTGGAACGGCGCAAGCCGGTGTTCCGGGGGCGGTGAGTCGTCGCCAATGCCCCCTCCCTCCCATGCTTGCGCATGGGTCCCTCCCTCCCCCGCCTTTGGCGGTGGAGGGTAGAAAGGCGGCAGTCCCCTCTCCCGCCGAGAGCGGGGGAGGGTTATGGAGGGGGAAAAAAGCCCGGCGCATGACAGGGTCCCCGCCAAAGCGATGGTCCGCGCACCAGCAAACCCCACATAGCCCGTCATGCCCCGCACCAGCCGCATCGTCCCCCTGATCATCGCCTGCGCCTTCTTCATGGAGCATCTGGACGCGACGATCATCGCCACCGCGCTCCCCCAGATCGCGCGGTCGATGGGCGAGGATCCGTTGCGGCTCAGCCTCGCCATGACCTCCTACATGCTGGCGTTGGCGGTGTTCCTGCCGGTCAGCGGCTGGGCGGCCGACCGGTTCGGCGCGCGCACGGTGTTCGCCTCGGCCATCGTGGTGTTCACGGCGGGGTCAATCCTATGCGGACTGTCCAGCGGGCTGTACGAACTGGTGGCGGCGCGCGTGGTGCAGGGCATCGGCGGCGCCATGATGGTGCCGGTCGGCCGGCTGATCCTGCTGAAGACCGTGCCCAAGGACCAGCTGGTCAGCGCCATGGCGACGATGACCCTTCCGGCGTTGGTCGGACCCGCGCTCGGGCCGCTGGTCGGCGGCTTCATCGCCACCTACGCCTCGTGGCGCTGGATCTTCTTCATCAACGTGCCCATCGGCCTGCTCGGCCTCGGCCTGGTGCTCAGCCTCATCCCGAACGTCAAGGAGGCCGAGCGCGAGCCGTTCGACGCCACCGGCTTCGTGCTGAGCGCCCTGGCGCTGGCCGCCCTGATGTTCGGGCTGGAGAATGTCGGGCATGGCGTCCTGCCGCCCTGGGCGGTCGCCGGGGTGCTGGCGGCCGGCGTGACGGCGGCGTGGCTCTACCTGCGCCACGCCCGCCGGGTGGAGCGGCCGGTGCTCGACCCCACGCTGTTCCGCCTGCCGACCTATTCGGCCTCGGTCCTCGGCGGCACGCTGTTCCGCATCGGCATCGGCGCCGTGCCCTTTCTGATGCCGCTGCTGCTCCAGGTCGGGTTCGGTTGGACGGCGTTCGAGGCCGGCAGCCTGACCTTCGCCGGGGCGGTCGGCGCCCTGGCCATGAAGACGATGGCGCCGCCGATCCTGCGCCGCGTCGGCTTCCGCCGCGTGCTGATCGCCAACGCGCTGCTCAGCGGCCTGATCCTGATGAGCTACGCGGCCTTCCGGCCGGACACGGCGCCTTGGGTCATACTGGTCGCGCTGCTGGCCGGCGGGTTCTTCCGCTCGCTCCAGTTCACCGGCCTCAACAGCCTCGCCTACGCCGAGGTGCCGCAGCGGCGCATGAGCCGCGCCAACACCCTGTCCACCGTGATGCAGCAGATCGCGCTGAGCCTCGGCGTCGCGGTGGGCGCCCTGGTTCTCAGCCTGACGCAGCTCTGGACGGGCGGCGCCGCGCTGGCACCGGCGGATTTCGTGCCGGCCTTCCTGACCGTCGGCGTGATGGCCTGCGTGTCGGCGCTGTTCTTCGTGCCGCTGCCGGCCGACGCGGGCGCGGAGATCAGCGGCCACGGCCGGAGGCAAAAGGCGGTGTCGGAGGCGGTCGAAGCGGCGGATTGATGGCGGCGAATTCACGGCGCCACCTGTTACCTCCGGAACGACACCACCGGAGATCCGCCATGCCCGACAAGAACCGCGACAAGCCGACCTTCGCCAACGATCTCGACGGATCGCAGGCACCAAGCATCGAGACGACGCCCGGCACCATCCCGCAGACGCCGCTGCCCGGACGCGCGCCGTCGCGGCCGGACGCCGACGCCAACAGCGAGGTCGGCACGGAAGACGACGCTACCGGTCGTCCCAATCCGGCTCGTCGGCCTTGAGCAATTCGACGAGGCGCGCCACGCGGCCGGACGGCGGGTGGCGGGTCGCCAGCGCCATGTAATCGTCGGCCGCCATCCAGCTGCGGGCCTCCATCAGCTCGGCCGGACTGGCCCCGGTGCCGATGATGCCGGCGATGCGCATGTCGTCGAGCCGGCCGCAAATCTCGATCACCTGATCGCGGGTGAGGGGCGGCTGGTGCTGATCGGACATTCGGGGATCCTCCTGGCCTGAACCGCTGCCACCGGATTAGCGGGCGGCCAGAGTGGGCGCAACGGCGCAAGGGTGGCAGCATCAGATTTGATGGGCCGAAGATGTGATGGGCCGATTTCGCCGCGTTGACAGCGGGGCGGCGGCCCGCCTTAACTCCGCGCGCATTCACCGTCCGGACGCCGCGAAAGGCCAGCCCATGCCCGACCTCCCCGCCCGCACCGGCGCCCGCCTGCTGGTCGATGCGCTGCGCGCCCACGGCACCGACACCGTCTTCACCCTGCCCGGCGAACATCTGGTGGATGTGCTCGACGCCCTGCTCGACACGCCCGACATCCGCACGGTGACGGGACGGCAAGAGGTGGGGCTGAGCTTCATGGCCGAGGCGCACGGCCGGCTGATCGGCCGGCCCGGCGTCGCGCTGGTCAACGGCGGCCCGTCCGCCGCGTCGGCCCTGATCGGCGTGCAGACGGCCCGGCAGGACGCCTCCCCCATGCTCCTGCTGATCGGCGAGGGCACGGCGGGCATTTACGGCACCCCCGATCCCTGCCGCCTGTTCGAGCCCGTCGCCAAATGGACCGCGCGCATCGACGAAGCCGCCCAGCTTCCCGAGATCGTCGCCCAGGCTTTCCACGCCGCCACCTCCGGCCAGCCGGGGCCGGTCGTTCTGGCCCTGCCGCAGTCCATGCTGGGGGCCGAGGCGGCGGTCCCCGACGCGGCTCCCCTCCCGGCGGAAGGCGCCCCGCCTCCTGACCTCGCCACGCTCCGCGCCCTGCTCGCCGAGACCGAACGGCCCCTGCTGCTGGTCGGCGGCTCCGGCTGGACCGACGCGGCCTGCGCCGACCTGAAGAGCTTCGCCGAGGCCAACGCGCTGCCCGTCGCCTGCGCCTTCCGGCGTCAGGACATCCTCGACAACGAAAGCCCCAGCCATGCCGGCGATCTCGGCACTTGGCCGAACCCGGCGCTGGTCCAGCGGGTGGCCGACGCCGACCTGCTGCTGGTGCTGGGCGCGCTGCTGGACGAGATCGGCGACGCTCCGCCGACCGGCACGGTGGTCCACGCGCACCCATGCGCGGAGGAACTGGACCGCATCCCCGGCGCCGCTCTGACGATCCGCACCGCCATGGCCCCGCTGGCCGCCGCTCTGGCCGCCATGCCCGCCACCCTGCCCACCACCGAATCCCCGCGCTGGGCGGAATGGACCGAGGCGGCCCGCGCGGACTTCATGGCATGGCTGGAACCGGGCCCCTGCGTCGGCGACCTCGACCTCGGCTGGGTTTTCGGCTGGCTGCGCGACCGGCTGCCGCTGGACGCCGCCGTGGCGGTCGATACCGGCAGCTTTTCCAACTGGGCGCAACGGCACCTGCTCTACCGCCGGCCGGGGCGACAGCTGGGGCCGGCCAACGGCGCGCTCGGCTACGCCCTGCCGGCGGCCATCGCGGCCAAGCTCGCCAACCCGAAGAAGGTCGCCGTGGGCATGGCGGGGGACGGCGGTTTCCTGGCGACCTCGGCCGAACTCGCGACCGCCGTCCAGGCCGGCGCCGCCGTGATCCTGATCGTCGTCAACAACGGCATGTTCGGCACCGCGCGCCTGCACCAGGAATGGCGCTTCCCCGGCCGGGTGGGTGCGACCGCCCTCGCCAACCCCGACCTCAAGGCCCTGGCCGAGAGCTTCGGCGCCTTCGGCGTGACCGTGGAGCGCACGGAGGATTTCGTCCAGGCCTTCTGGGACGCGATGTGGAGTCGCAAGCCAGCGGTCATCGAACTGCGTGTGGACCCCGAGCAAATCACCGCCGGCTTTACCATCTCGCAGTTGCGGGCGGTCGCCTTGGCGGCGAGAAAGGGTGAATAAAGGCCCACTATTGCTGTGGCGGCCGAAAATTCTTACCAAGCTTGGCTCTTTTTCGTGCCGACCGCTTGCGGTTGGACGTGCGTTCGCACCGCGTTCCCGGTATATAAGTGCATGGCGGCTATGCGCCGGCAATAAAGAATGAACGGGAGGCCCTCCGCCACGATGCGGCTGGGCAAGGACAGGCATGATGGACTGGGACAAGCTTCGGGTCTTCCACGCCGTGGCCGAGGCTGGAAGCTTCACGCACGCCGGCGAGACGTTGAACCTCAGCCAATCGGCGGTCAGCCGCCAGATCAGCGCGCTGGAGGAAAGCCTTGGGGTGCCGCTGTTTCACCGGCACGCGCGGGGCCTCATCCTGACGGAACAGGGCGAGCTTCTGCACCGGACGGCGCGCGACGTGTTCGCCAAGCTGTCGATGACCGAGGCGATGCTGACCGAAAGCCGGGAGCATCCCAAGGGACCGCTGCGCGTCACCACCACCGTGGCCTTCGGTTCCACCTGGCTGACGCCGCGCATCAACGAATTCCTGTCGATCTACCCGGACATCCAGCTGACTCTGCTGATCGACGACACGGAACTCGACCTCGCCATGCGCGAGGCGGACATCGCCATCCGCATGAACACGCCGCGCCAGCCGGATTTGATCCAGCGGCACCTGATGTCGATCCGCTTCCACCTCTACGCGCACCAGAGCTATCTGAAGAAGCGCGGCGTGCCGAAGCTGCCGGCCGACCTGGACGGGCACGACATCATCGCCTATCCGCCCGACGTGCGCGCCCCGGTCACCAACGTGAACTGGATCATGGACATCGGCGACCCGGCGCCCGGCGCCCGCAAGCCGATCCTGCAGGTCAACAGCATCTACGCCATCTATCGGGCGGTGGAGAGCGGCCTGGGCATCGCGGCCCTGCCGGATTTCCTGGTGGACGGGTCGAAGGATCTGGCCCGTGTCCTGCCGGACATCGACGGGCCGAAGGTGGACGCTTACTTCGTCTATGCCGAGGAACTGCGCCATTCCAAACGCATCGCGGTGTTCCGCGACTTCCTGGTCAAAAAGGTGGCCGAGACTGCCTTCTGATCGGTCAGACGTCCGATAAGGCGGCATTGCAAGCCCGCTGCCGCGCCGGGTGGTGATGCCACGCTTCTTTGGGGTCACCACCGCCGGAATACGGTTTTCGAGAGCGATTCCAGTCACTTGCAAGCCATGCGGATAGCGCATGGCCGATTTAGCGATTTGTGGATGGATTCACGGCACCAGAATGGTCAAATTTTGGGCGTTGGATGCTGCGACGCAACATCCGGCGTTTCGTCCCGGAAGCCCGGCTTCCGGGGTTGGGTCTTCGGACCCAGCGTCTCCCAGACGTGAAGCCTCCCTGTTCAACTCGCCGCTAATCCACTGGGTTAGCGGCGGTTTTTTTGCGCGGAGAGGTCTGGAGGAATCCGCGTCCGTTCAGACGCAGCGAACCGCCGCCGCAGCCCCTTGCCCCGGCAAGGAAGACCGCGCTCTCGCCGATCCCACAATCCTGAAATGGTGCGTATGCAGCCGACCTGCGGGCGCCCCTTGCCTTTCGAGGACATCTTTTCCGCGATATGCGCAGGAAAAAAAACATCATATGGCGCGCATTACAATGCGTTCCAATTCATTTGTGGAAGCATTTCCCCCAACTGTTTACAACTAGAGCGCATCCGCTTTTTCAGTGAGATGGCCCCAACGACCGACTTGGCGTTTTGAACGCGCCTGAGCGAATCGAACGCTCAGGCCGAAGGCTTCGGTTGTGCTCGTTGGATTCATTTCCTGGCGCTCGGCAACACCGCCCTGGACTTGCGAAGGAGTTTCCTTGGCATTCGCCATGCTGCATTGCGGATAGAGACGGAAACCAGGACAGACCAACTCCAGCGGACACTGACGAGAAGCAAGATGGCAACCTTCAAGTACTCCGTAAACTCTAATGGATTTTATTCTGCTACTGGCGCACAAGACCTTGTTTTTATGAATGGAAACACTGGGCAGAATATTAATATAGCCGGTACCATCACCTCAACTTCAACAATTTCGATTCGCCATACATTTGGCATGCCAGAGCAAGTATTTTGGCTTGAATCGTACAAACCCCTCCCGACCGACACGTCAGTATCGGGGAGCATTCAAACAGTGGGGGGGTATCCCGTCGATAGCAGCCATGCATATTTCTTCGACCTGTCCACCCAGACAGCCCCTGTCACCTTGGCCAGCGGTCCACACGGGGACAGCATCATCGGCGGCCAGGGCGATGATATCATTGAGAGTGTTGCGCAGACTCTCGGACTGGACCTGCTCCTCGACGGGAACAGCGGCACGAACACGCTTCGCCTCATCAGTTATATCCAGAACACGACAATCTCGGACAGCCAGTTCGCGAACGTTCAAAACTTTTCGAAAATCGAATACCAAGGCGTTTACTCTCAGGGCAGCGCCAGCTTCATACTGGGCGCAACGGCCTCGCAGACCTTCGCCCAAGGGCTGACGATCTCGTCCACCTCATTGCCTTTGACCGTCGATGCGACGGCGTTCACCCGGACGCTGACGGTCGACGCGACGAACGGCGCCGACGTCGTCAAGGGCACGTCGACCAGCCTGAACGGCGCCACCATCAAATCGCTCGGCGCGACCGACACCATCACCGTCACCGACCAGGATCTCAGCAATCTTCAGAACACGCTGGTCACGGGTACGCTCGCCCTTGCAAACGATAAGTCGCTGACCCTCACAAGCGCGCCGACCGGCAAGGTGTGGAACGTCAGCTACACGCCGGCAGGCGGTTCCGTGCTCACGCTGAACGACGCGCCCCCCGGCCCCACGGTAAGCTCGATCACGCCGGCGGTCACGGCCGGCAAGGCGGAAACCGTGACCTTCACCGTTGCCTTCAACGAGAAGGTCAACGGCGTCACCGTGGATGATTTCACCCTGACCCAGACCGCCGGCACGACGGCGGGAACGATCGGCGACGCGATGCTCGTGGACGGCGGGGTGACCAGCCAGGACGACGGGCTGACCTGGACGGTGCCGGTCACCGGCATTTCCGGCGACGGCAAGCTGCGCCTCGACCTCAAGAGCAGCAACACCGGCATCACCAGCAAGACGACCGGCAACGCCATCACCGGCGGCTTCACCTCCGGCACGACCCACACCTTCGACAGCACGGCACCGACGGTGACGGCCAGCATCGCGGGCCGGACCAAGGACACCACGCCCTCCATCACCGTCACCACCTCCGACGGCACGGTCGGCGCCGGCGTGGCCAACGCCGCGGTGGTGAGCATCGACGTCGACCTCAACAACGACGGCGACTTCGCCGACAACGACGAGACCGCGCGCAACAGCGGCAGCATCAGCAACAACACCGCCACCTTCGATCTCTCGACGCTGACGGCCGGCACCTACAAGGCGCGCGCCCGCGTCACCGACGCCGCCGGCAACGAGGGCATCAGCGCCGTCCAGACCTTCACCATCGACACCACGGCGCCGACGGCCCACGCGACCACGCCGATCACCGCCACCGACATCAACACACTGGGCACCTACGGCGGCGGCGATACGCTGACCCTGACCTTCAGCGAGCCGGTGAGCGTCGGCACCATCACCCTGGCCAACCTGCAGACGGGCAACAAGGTGACCGGCATGAACGCGAGCCTCGTCCCGGTGTCCCCGGTCGATGGCTACGCCTCGGCCTTCACGTTCACGCTCGGCATGGGCACGGACATCGTGCCCGGCACCGTTCTGTCCTTCGCCCACGGCAACGTGGTCGACGCGGCCTCCAACACGGCCACGGCCACGGTCACCTTCACGGTGCCCCAGCTTGGCCCCTCGGTGACCTCGATCACGCCGGCAGCGGCGACGGCGACGGCGGCCAGCGTCGACTACACGGTCGTCTTCAGCGGCGCCGTCACCGGCGTGACCAGCGACGACTTCACCCTGACCACGAACGGTACGGCCAACGGCACCGTCACCGGCGTCACGGGCTCCGGCAGCACCTACACGGTC
Source organism: Pseudomonadota bacterium (assembly GCA_023416195.1). Classification (GTDB taxonomy): domain Bacteria; phylum Pseudomonadota; class Alphaproteobacteria; order Azospirillales; family Azospirillaceae; genus Azospirillum. The sequence goes on from JAEZID010000160.1 coordinate 10,745, forward strand.
AGCGTTGCCACGGCGGCCGACACGCAGGGCACCCTGCGGCTGGACCTGAAAAGCACCGGCACCGGCATCACGGACAGCAACAGCATCGCCATCACCGGCGGCTTCACGGGCGGCACCACCCACACCGTGGACCGGCTTGCCCCGCAGATCACGAACGTCGCCATCGACAACTCGGCGATGAGGATCGGCGACACGGTCACCGCGACGATCACCGTGGCCAACGATGCCGATGACTTCACGCTGTCGAGCGGCAGCATCGGCGGCTTCGCGCTGGGCAACCTGCTCAAGACCACCGACAGCACCTACACCGCGCAGTTCACCGTGACCGCCGGCGGCACCGACGTGGCGGCGGGCGCCGACATCCCGGTCAACCTCGTGCTGCAGGACACGGCCGGCAACACCAACACCGCCTACACGACGGCGATCGCGCAGAACGCCGACGCCATCGACGCCAACCTGCCGGCGGTGACGGCGGCCTCGGTCAACGGCGCCACGGTGACGCTGACCTTCGGCGAGATTGTGAACGCGCCCGACAGCCACGGCATGAGCATCCTGGTCGGCAACCAGCCGCGGACCATCACCGCGGTCGCCGGCAGCGGCACCCAGACCCTGACCCTGACCCTGGACAGCCCTGTCCGGTACGGGAACAGCGTGCAGTTCAGCTATCAGCCCAATGCCCAGGGCAGCGAACTGAAGGATGCCGCCGGGCAGGAGATGGCGGACGTCAACGGTCTGACCGTCACCAACGCCACGCCGGCGCCGCCACCTCCCGACCAACCGACGGAGTCGCGGACGGTGGACGGTGTCGTCGTGCAGACCGCACCGAACGGACAGGGATCCGACGGGCGCACCGTCACCATCCCCGTCGTGCCCCCGGGTCGGACCGAGCAGGTCGGCAACAACGACGTGGCCGACATCCCGCTGGTCACGTCCGGCGGTTCCAGCCTGCTGACCGCGCAGCTGCCGGCCGGCTTCGGCCTGACGGTGAGCGGTTCCGGCGCGCCGAAGGCGGCCGGTTCCTCGCTCAGCGACCTGATCCGCGAGATCCAGGCGCGCACCACCGCCGGCTCGGCCGATCAGGCCCAGCTCACCGGCGGCGGCTCGGGCTTCCTCCAGGGCCTGCCGGCCGACACGCCCCTGCTGGTCCAGACCATCGTGCCGACCACCGCCCCCGGCGCGGCGCCGGGCGCCCCGCTGGTCATCACCGGCACCCCGGCCGGCGCCGGGGCGACCACGGCGCTGGTCATCGACACGCGCGGCCTGCCCAGCGGCTCCGAGATCCAGTTGCAGAACGTCGAGTTCGCGGCGGTGATCGGCGCGGCGCGGGTGACCGGCGGCGAGGGCTCGCAAAGCGTCTGGGGCGACAGCGGCAACCAGTACATCGTGCTCGGCGCCGATGACGATACGCTGCGCGGCGGCGGCGGCGACGACTTCGTCGGCTCCAAGACCGGCAACGACGTGCTCTACGGCGACGAGGGCAACGACACCGTCCAGGGCGGCGAGGACCACGACACGCTGTTCGGCGGCAGCGACAACGACCTGCTGTTCGGCAACACCGGCAGCGACCTGCTGTGCGGCAACACCGGCGCGGACACCCTCTATGGCGGGCGCGACACCGACACCCTGTACGGCGGCAGGGACGACGACGCGCTGTTCGGCAACGACGACGCCGACCGGCTGCACGGCGACGACGGCGCCGACCGGCTGTTCGGCAACCAGGGCAACGACCTGCTGTTCGGCAACATGGGAACCGATACGCTGTACGGCGGGATGGGCCACGACACGCTGTACGGCGGCGCGGCTGACGACCGGCTGTTCGGCGACCTGGGCGACGACTGGCTGTTCGGCGATCTGGGCAACGACACCCTGACCGGCGGTGCGGGAGCGGACGTGTTCGTCTTCGGGCAGCGTTTCGCCGAGGGGCTCGGCGACGGGCACGACGTGATCGCCGACTTCAACGCCGCCGAGGGTGACCGCATCCTGATGCGAGGCGGACTGACCTACACCCTTGCCGCCAACGGCGCCGGAGACGCGGTGATCGTCTTCTCCAGCAACGATGACCTCACCCTGACCGGGGTTCGCCGCGATCAGGTGCAGTCCACTTGGTTCGTGACGGGCTGACGCCACAGCCGGTTCTGATCGGTTTGGGTGCGGCGTTCCCAACGGAAGCGCCGCACCCGCTGCCGGTGACGTCACCAGCGGTGACGCGAACCCCAGGAACCTCCGAAGACGCGGCTCCATCCCCCGTCTTCAGGACGAACGGGAAGCCCGGCCGGCTCGGACGCTTGGCTTCCCGCTTTCAAAGGCGTCAGTGGCTCATCAGGACCGGAACGGTCATGTGCTGGAGCATGTAGCGGGTCATGCCGCCCAGCACCAGCTCGCGCAGGCGCGAACGGCCGTAGGCGCCCATGACCACCAGATCGCAGGACTCGTCGGCGACCGTGTTCAGCATGGTGTCGCCGGGCTCCACCGCGTCGGTGGAGACGTGCGCGGCTTCGACCCGGCAGTTGTGGCGGGACAGATGCTTGGCGATGTCGGCGCCGGGCTCGTCGCCGATGCCGCCGTTGCCGGACTTCGGGTTCACCGCCATCACCACCACGCGCTTGGCCTCGGTCAGCAGCGGCAGGGCGTCGGCGATGGCGCGGGCGGCCTCGCGGCTGGCGTTCCAGCCGACCAGCACGCGCTCGCCCACGGTCGGGAAGGTGCCGGCGTAGGGGACGACCAGCAGCGGACGCCCGCAGTCGAAGACCAGATCCTGCGGCAGCACCACGGGGTAATCGCGGTCGCGGTGTGGGTCCACCTGGCCGACGACCACGAGGTCGGCATAGCGCCCATGCAGGGCGGCAAGGTCGTTCGGGTTGCCGCGCAGGGCGCGCCATTCCGAGCGGTCGGTCAGGCCATGGCGGCGCATCGCGTCGTTGAACAGGGCCTCGGCCTTGGCGGCCTGATCGTCGGCGAAGACGCGCTGGCTCTCGCGCACGGCTTCCGGAAGCTCGGTCGCGATGTAGCCGGGAAGCAGAATGTCGGTGATGCTGTACAGCCCGACGAGGTGGCCGTCGTTCCGGGCGGCAAGACGGGCGGCGACATCGATGCGCGCCGCCGAGGCCGCCGTGTCGTCCACCACCACCAGCAGATCCTTGAGTGCCATGACGTTTCTCCCTCTGACGCGCGGGGAAGGTCTGCGCCGGACCATCGCCGCTCGGGCCGCCTCCCGCGCTTGTGCGGAATTATAGCCGGGGCAAAGTCGTATGACGACAGCCAGATAGTGTGACTCAGGCATGCCCCTTCTGCGCTTCCGCCCTACCGGCCGCCCCGGAGGCAACCATTCGTACACAAACTTTATAACACTCGTTCCGGCAGCACGCCGCCGCACCCTTAGCGCACAACGGAGAAACCGCTCAAATTATCGAAACGGCAACCTGAATTTGCATGAATACCCGAGTATGAAAAGCGAGTTGCCGCGCCACAGCAAGAAAAACAGGAAACATCCCGCCATTTGCGGTGGCTTTGGTTTTGACGCGCGGGCAACGTTTCGCGTAATTGTTGGCATTGGATTTCCCAACGGTGCCCAGCCTTTCCCACCCATGAAGCCGGACCCTCATCTCGTCGCGTTGGCCGCCGCCCTTTCCGGCACCGAATCCGGGGCTCCGGCGCTGGACACCCTGCGGCAAATCCTGGACGCCATGCCGGTGATGGTTGGCCTGTTCGACGCCGAGCGCCGGCACATCTACGCGAACCGCGCCTACCTCGACTACATGGGCCGCCCGCTGGAGCGCGTCGTCGGCGCCACAATCGCGGACCTGCTGGGCGACGACATCTTCCGCAGCACCCAGACGACGGCCAACCGCGCGCTGAAGGGCGAGACGGTGCAGTCGGAAGGCTGGATGCCCCACCCCGGCGGCGCGAACCATTACGTCGTGAAGATGCACGCGCCGCACCGCGCCCCGGACGGCGCCGTCGCCGGCTACTTCGTCATCATGCAGAACATGACGGAGCGGCGGCAGACGCAGGACGACCTTTTCCGGCTCGCCTACTACGACCCGGTGACGGGGCTGGCGAACCGGCTGCTGCTGGTCAAGCACATGGCCGACTACCACGCCATGGGCGAGCCGTTCACGCTGGTCATCGTGGACATCGACCGTTTCGTGGACATCCGCACCAGCCTCGGCCAGGGCTTCGCGAACGAGCTGCTGGGCGACGTCGCCGCGCGGCTGGGCAGCCACGCCGGTTCCTTCGACCTGATCGCGCGCGTCAGCGACCACGCCTTCGCGCTGCTGATCGCCGGAGAATCCGACCCCGCCGGCATCGAGCAGCGGCTGAACACGGTCGCCGGCCTCGTTCGCTCGGCGCACTCCAGCTCGGGCGCGGCGGTGTTCCTGTCAGCCAGCATCGGCGTGGCCCGCTCCTCGCCCGTGCACCAACGGCCGGAGGACGTGCTGCGCGACGCGGAGATCGCCACCGGCCGCGCCCGCGAACAGGGCGGCGCCGCGCACGCCTGGTTCGACCCCGCCATGCACGCCCGCGTCGTGGAGCAGGTGCGGCTGGAGCATGACCTGCGCAACGCGCTGGAACGCGGCGAGGAGCTGTGGGTCGCCTACCAGCCGATCGTCGAGATGGTGACCGGCGGCCTGGCCGGGTTCGAGGCGCTGGTGCGCTGGAGTCACCCGGAGCGCGGCAACATCCCGCCGGGCGTCTTCATCCCCATCGCCGAGAGCACCGGCCTGATCGTGACGCTGGGCGCCTGGGTGCTGCGCGAGGCGAGCCGGCAGATCGCCGACTGGCAGGACAAGCGCCTGCCCGGCTCCAAGAACCTGTTCATGTCCGTGAACCTCTCGACCCGCCAGTTGGGCGATCCGGAGTTCGTCAGCGTCGTGCGCGACGTGCTGCGCGAGACCGGGGCCGAACCCTCCTGGGTCAAACTGGAGATCACCGAGAGCGCCGTCATGGAAAAGGCCGAGCAGTCGATCCGGCTGCTGCAAGGGCTGCGCGGCCTCGGCATCAAGCTGTCCATCGACGACTTCGGGACCGGCTATTCCTCGCTGTCCTACCTGCACAAGCTGCCCATCGACAGTTTGAAGGTGGACCGCTCCTTCGTCTCGGCCATGCACCAGTCGGAGGAGAACCGCGCCATCGTCCGCATCATCATGGATTTGGCGCGCCTGCTGGGCTTCGACGTGATCGCCGAAGGCATCGAGACGAGCGCCGACGCCAACCTGCTGCGTGCGCTGGCCTGCGACTACGGCCAGGGCTACCACTTCGCCAGGCCCCTGCCCGCCGCCGAGGCCGAAAAGCTGGTCGGCAACGAGCGCCTGCCCTGGCAGGAGCCGCACTGACGCTTCCCCCGGCAGCCGCCGTCACGCCGGCCGTCACGCCGCCCGCGCGCGGACCGCGCCTTGGCCGTCCACGACGGTCAGGCCCCGCCGCTTGTACTGGGCCTGGACGATGGCCGCCCAGCCCATGCGGATGACCGCGATCTTCGCGGCGTTGCCCGTCACCGTTCCGGACACGAGGTCGGACACCTGAAGCAGCATGGCCTCGGCCACCGCCGCCGGATGCAGGGCCGCGGCGCGCAGCAGCCACGTCATCAGCTCCACCGGCGTGTGGCGCGGCATCCCGCGTTCGGCGCGGCTCAGCGCATCCCCCAAGGCCGCCAGCTCGCGCCGCGCCGCATCGGCGTTCCCGATCATCAGGTTCCTCCCGTCGTTCCGGGAAGAAGCTTCGCACACGATGCGTCCTGTCTTCAGTGACGGCCGTCACAGGCCGCTGCCGCTTACGCGGCGGCGCTGTTCCCGGCGAGGGTCCGCCCGACCTTGTGGATCAGGGCGTCGGGGGTGAAGGGCTTGGGCAGCAGCAGCGTCCCCGGCTCGAACGCCGCGTCCGTGGCGATGCCGGCGTAACCCGTCACGTAGATGACCTTCAGCCGCGGCTGCTGACGCTGCGCGATCTCGGCCAGCTGGCGGCCGTTCAGACCCGGCAGCCCGACGTCGGTGACCATCAGGTGGAACGGCTTCGACGCCTCGATGATCGCCAGGGCGGCGGTCGCGTCCTCGGCCTCCTCCACGTCATAGCCGGCGCCGCGCAGCGCCTCCACCGCGACGAAGCGGACGATGGCCTCGTCCTCGACCAGAAGGATGCGCGGCGGCCCATCCTCCGCCCCGTCCACCGGCATGTCCGGCGCCGGTTGGCGGTCCGGTTCCGGCGGGGCCTCCGCGACCGGCGTTTCGGTGGCCGTCGCGACGTGGCGCGGCAGGCAGATCTCCACGGTCGTGCCCTCGCCGGGAACGGACAGGATGCGCGCATCGCCGCCGGACTGGCGCACGATGCCGTAGACCTGGCTGAGGCCCAGCCCGGTCCCTTGCCCGACCGGCTTGGTGGTGAAGAAGGGGTCGAAGGCGCGGGCCCGCACGTCCTCCGGCATGCCGGTGCCCGTGTCGGACACCGACAGCCGGACGTAGTCGCCAGGCGACAATTCCCCGAAGGCGGCGGCCGCGGCGGCGTCCAGGGTGACGTTTTCGGTCCGGATGCGCAGCCGCCCCCCGTCTGACATGGGGCCGGACATGGGGCCGGGCATGGCGTCGCGGGCGTTGATGGCGAGGTTCAGCAGCGCCGTTTCCATCTGCACCCGATCGCAGGAGGCCAGCCACACCCCCTCGCACAACTCCGTCTCCAACACCGTGGATTCGGTCATGGACCGGCGCAGCAGAGGCACCATGCCCGTCACCAGCGCGTTCAGATCCTCCGCGCGGGGGTTCAGCGGCTGCTGCCGGGCGAAGGCCAGCAGGCGTTGCGTCAGGGTCGCCGCCCGGTTGGCGCCTTGCAGGGCGATGTCGATGGGGCCGGCGAGGTCGCCGCCGCCACCACCGCCGCCGCGCAGCCGCGCGCGCACCGTTTCCAGGCTGCCGATGACGGCGGTCAGCAGATTGTTGAAGTCGTGCGCGATGCCGCCGGTCAGCTTGCCGATGGCCTCCAGCTTCTGGCTCTGGCGCAGCGCGGCTTCGGCCGTCTCGCGCCGGGCGGCCTCCCGCTCCAGCCGGACCAGCGCGGCACGTTCGCGGCCCGACTGGCGCAGCGCCAGCAGCGTCATCAGGGACAGCGACAGCGCCGCGCCGCCGCACAGCAGGCCCAGGATCAGCACATGCTGGCGCCATATCGACAGAACCGCGTCGGTGCCGACGGCCAGCACGATGTACAGGGGATAGTTGCCGACCTTGCGGTAGGCGACGATGCGCGGCACGCCGTCCACCGCCGACACGCTGTCGAAGGTACCGGAATCGGCCTCGGCGGCGGCGCGCCGGAAATACTGGCTGGCCAGTTGCTGCGCATCGTCGGGCGGCGGTACGGCGGCGTCGCGGACCAGGAAGACCCCGTCCTTGCGGATCAGCCCGACCGAATGGTTGAGCTTCGGAGCCACCTCCCGGTACAGGCGCAGCAACAAGTCGGCCCGGACCGACACGGCGACCAGCCCGTCGAAGCGGCCGTCCGCCGTCGTCCGGCGGCGCGCGATGGCGAACACGGTCTGTTTGGTGACCGATTCCTGAAAGGCGCGCGAGATGACGATGCCCGGATCGCCGTCGCGCAGGGTGATGAAATGCTCGCGATGCGTGATGTCCGGCATGGGCGAGGGGAACATGCGGCTTCCCACCACCGTCACGCCCTGCGGCGAGGTTACCCAGATGGAATCCACATTCTCCAACCCGTAATCCAGGTCGCGCAGGAAATGGTGCAGATCTTCCGACCGGGCGATCTCGTCCCACGTCATGCCGGCGATTCGCCGGTCCACCTGCCGGATCACCAGATCCTGTATTTCCAGCATGCGCAGCGCGTGTTCATGCAGCATGTCGGCGGTCCGGCCCAGCGAGTCCCGGGCGTTCTCCAGTATTCGGCCTCGGTCATAGGCCGAAACGCCGATGAATATCGCCAAAGGCAAAACAAGACTTGCCACGAGGATTCCCAACAAGCTCCGCATCGGTGACTTCAGGGAGGGTTTCATCGGGAGCCTGTTTGCCTTTCGGTCGTTGCGATTTGGACTCGACGCCAGCGGCGACAACCTAGGGCAAAGCCCCGATTTTAGGAAAGGGATAAGTTCAACCCGCCGGTGCGGCGCACGCCAACCCCATGTCGCCGAGTCGTGTTTCCGGCTATAGTCGGCCCGCCGCGCTGTTTGCTGCGTGCCCAGCAGCCCCTTTTGGGAAGGCCTTTCGCTTTGTCGATGCTCTCCGCCCGCTCCGCCGCTCCGTCACCCGCCGACATTCCGAACATCCCGAACAAGCGCGCCATCATCTCCCGGCGCAAGCTGACGGAGGAGCTGGAGGCGCTGGTCGCGGAGCATGGAACCGGCGACAGGCTGCGCCCCGCCGTCATCGCCTGCCTGCGCGCGGCGCTGAACAACGGCCGGGCGGAGGTGCGCGCGCGGTTCGAGGCCAAGGGCTCCGGCGAGGACTGCGTGCAGCAGAACTGCTACCTTGCCGATCGGCTGATCAAGACGCTGGCCGACTTCACGGTGCAGCACATCTTCCCCTCGGCCAACCCGACCTCGGGCGAGGTGTTCGACATCGCCGCGACCGGCGGCTACGGCCGGGGCGAGCTGGCGCCCTTCTCCGACATCGACCTGCTGTTCCTGCTGCCCTACAAGCGCACGCCGCGCGTGGAGCAGGTGGTCGAATACATGCTCTATATCCTGTGGGACCTCGGGCTGAAGGTCGGCCACGCGGTGCGCAGCGTGGACGACTGCATCCGCCAGTCCAAGGCCGACGTGACCATCCGCACCGCCATCCTGGAGGGCCGCTACCTGTGGGGGCCGCGCAAGCTGTTCAACGAGCTGCGCAAGCGCTTCGACCGGGAGGTGGTCGTCGGCACCGGGCCGGAGTTCGTGGAGGCCAAGCTGGCCGAGCGCGACAACCGCCACCTGAAGCTGGGCGACAGCCGCTACGTGCTGGAACCCAACCTGAAGGACGGCAAGGGCGGCCTGCGCGACCTCCAGACCCTGTTCTGGATCGCCAAGTACCTCTACCGCGTCGAAGGCGTGGACGAGCTGGTCGGCAAGAAGGTCCTGCTGCCGGAGGAGGCGCAGCGCTTCGCCAAGGCGCAGAACTTCCTGTGGACCGCGCGCTGCCACCTGCACTATCTGGCCGGCCGGCTGGAAGACCGCCTGACCTTCGACGTGCAGACGCAGATCAGCGAGCGCATGGGCTACACCGAGCACGCCGGGACCAAGGGCGTGGAACGGTTCATGAAGCACTATTTCCTGGTCGCCAAGGACGTGGGCGACCTGACGCGCATCTTCTGCGCGGCGCTGGAGGCGGAATCCAAGCGCCCGCCCAAGTTCAACATCCTGCGGCTGGCGGCGCTGACCCGGCGCAAGGACGTGGAGGGCTTCATCGTCGACGGCGAGCGGCTGAACGTCCGCAACGACCGCCAGTTCAAGGAACAGCCGCTGGACATGATCCGGCTGTTCCACGTCGCCCAGCAGAATGACATCGACATCCACCCGCACGCGCTGCGCGCCATCACCCGCTCGCTGTCGGTGGTCGGGCCGAAGCTGCGCATGGACCCGGAGGCCAACCGGCTGTTCCTGGAGATCCTGACCGGCCCGAAGGACCCGGAAATCACCCTGCGCCGCATGAACGAGGCCGGCGTGCTCGCCCGCTTCATTCCCGACTTCGGCCGGGTGGTGGCGCAGATGCAGTACGACATGTACCACGTCTACACGGTGGACGAGCACACGCTGTTCGCGCTGGGCATCCTGCACAAGATTGAGATGGGCGAGCTGGCCGACGAGCTGCCGCTGTCGTCGGAGGTGATCCACAAGGTGGTGTCGCGCCGGGCGCTCTACGTCGCGGTCCTGCTGCACGACATCGCCAAGGGGCGCGGCGGCGACCATT
>JAEZID010000256.1 GCA_023416195.1 Pseudomonadota bacterium
TGACCTCCGCCGCGTTCGCCGCCGCCTGCGGCGCCCGCCTGACCCCGGTCGGCTGGCATCCGGTGAAGGGCCTGCCCAACCCGGTCGAGGTCCATGGCTTGAAAGAACAGGAATAACCGGAGGACAGACCGCAAGGTCCGACTGAGACCGAAGACGACGCTGAACACCGGCGCCATCGTCAACGAACGCACCGTCGCCGATTTGCAACGCCTTGACCGAGAGTGCTGTGACCGACCTCACCCCCACCCGCCCCCGCACTCACCACGACGCCCTGCACCAATACGCCCTGGCCGCCGCGGCCTTCGCCGCCGGCTGGTCGCTGATGATGATGGAGATCCTCGGCGCCCGGCTGATGGCGCCGCACTTCGGCTATTCCGTCTACCAGTGGGGCGCCATCATCGGCGTGGTGATGACCTTCATGGCCGCCGGCTACTGGACCGGGGGACAGCTCGGCGACGGACCGCGCGCCGTGCCCGCGTTGCGTTGGGCGCTGCTGGCCGGGACGCTCGCGGCGGCGCTGACGCCGTGGCTCGGCAAGCCGATGCTGGCGGACGCTGCGGCGCGGCTGAACGCGGCGGACGGGGCGGTGATCGGCGCGGCGCTGATCCTCGGCGTGCCGTCCTTCGCGCTGGCCATGGTGTCGCCGATCTGCGCGGGGCTGAGCGCGCTGTCGGGCGCGGCGGCGGCCGGGCGGATCTACGCGGTCGGCACGGTGGGCAGCATCGGCGGGACCTTCTTCGCCTCCTTCTACGCCATCCCGCAGGTCGGCGTGTCGGCCGGCTACGCCATCGCCGCCGTGCTGCCGGCGCTCGCCTGCGCTTTCGTTCCGGGTGGCAAACGAATGGCCGCCATAACGGCTTTGGGCGTGCCGCTGGCCTGGGCGGCAGGCTATGGCGAGGGGCGGGAGTTCGCCGTCTACCGCGAGACGCCGCACAACACCATCATCGTGCGCGAGGACGAGCGGGAGATCCGCCTGCACCTGAACGTGCTGTGGGCGACGCAATCGCGGCTGCGCAAGGACGGAACGCCGACCGGGCTCTATTACGACTTGTTCCCCGCCGCCCCGGCGCTGACGGGCAATTCGGCATCCGGGGGCAAGCGCGTGCTGGTGCTGGGCCTTGCCGGCGGCGCGGCGGCCAAGGGCATCTTGGAGGCGTGGCCGGGCGCCGACGTTCTGGGGGTGGAACTCGACCCGGCGGTGGTGGACGTGGCACGCTCCCACTTCGGCCTGCGGCCGGAGGTGCGCGTCGCCGTGGACGACGCCCGCCGCCATGTGGAGACCTCAACCGAGCAGCACGATCTGGTGATCGTGGACCTCTACTCCACCGCCATCATCCCCTTCTTCACCGCCACGCGGGAGTTCTTCGAGGCGGTCGAGCGGCGGGTGGCACCGGGGGGGATCATGCTGATGAACGTGGCCTCGCCGCAGGACCGCGACACGCTGGTCGGGCCGCTGGCGGCGACCCAGGGTGCGGTCTTTCCCTCCGTCTTCCTCGCCGACGCCGGGCGCGGCAACTATCTGCTGATCGCCACGAAGGAGAAACGTACGCTTGAAGACGTACGCGTACGCCTGGAAAACGCCCCGCCGCAGGTCGCGTACGCCGCCCGCCGCGTGCTGGACGGCCTGGCCGTCGCCGACACCGCCAACCACCCGGTTCTGACTGACGACCGTAGCGACATCGACCTGCGCAGCCTTGCCGCCCTTTACGGCAAATAGCGTCAGGTGATCGCGTCCAGCTGCTCGTCGTCCAGACCGCCGGGCACGATGGTCAGCGGGATGCGCAGGCGGGACAGGCCGCGCCCGGTGTAGTAGGAGATCAGCGGCCCCGGCCCTTCCGGGTCGGTGCCGGCGGCCAGCACGAGGATCGAGATGCTCGGCTCCTCGTCGATCAGGGCCAGCACCTCGTCGCGCGGGTTGCCCTCGCGCACGTACAGGGCCGGCAGGGTGCCGGTCAGCCTGTTGACGTCGCGGGCGAGCTTCTGGAGCTTTTGCTCCGCCTCGTTGCGCTGCTCCTCGCGCATCAGGTTTTCCATGGCGAGCCAGTGCTGCATCTCGCCCGGTTCCATCACATAGACCAGCGCCACCTTGCCCTGTGATTTGCGGGCGCGCAGGCAGGCGTAGCGCAGGGCCACCGGCAGTTCGGGGCTTTCGTCCACGACGACGAGGAAGATGCGCACCGGCGGCTTGGCGGCTTCGGGGGCGGCTTCGGGGGTCTCGGTCGGGGTCTGTTCGTCGCTCATCTCACACCCTTCGGAAGGCGGCGCCGGCCAGCCAGCCGGCCGCAATGGCGCCAATCACCGCCGCCACGCCATAGGCCAGCGGCTGGTTGCGGGCAAACTCGAAGATCTCGGCGCTGAAGCCCACCTTCGAGACCACCAGCGGCGTGGTCTGCGCGCTGACCACCTCGCCGTTGCGGATCAGCAGCGCTTCCACATTGTACAGGCCCGTCGGCACATTGGCCGGGAAGTAGATGTTGGTCCGGAACAGCCGGTCGCCAAGGAAGGACACCTGCCCCAGCGTGATGCTGTAAAGCCCGGCGCGCTGCTTGTTGCGGATCAGGGCCTGGCGGAACACCGCCAGCTCGGCCGGCGACAGCTGCTCGCGCGGGCCGAGCTGCAACTGCGGCAGGCCGATCTGGTGGCGCTCCAGCACGGGGCGGCTGACGAACTGGTCCAGCGGCCGGTTGGTCGCGACCATGTAATAGCTCGGCACCTGCTCGAACCGGACGCTGGCGGCGTTCAGCCAGATGCCGGCGATGCGCTCCTTGCGGCGCACGGTGACGCTGCCGCGCGGGCCGGTCACCACGATGGCGACGTCGCCGGGCGCGTCCGTGGTGCCGAACAGCACGACTTCCGTGCCGGTGAAGCCGGTGTTGATGGCGATCAGGTGGCTGGACAGGTCAGCAACCAGCTGCTGCGCCCACACGGTCGCCGCCAGGGTTCCCCCGACGACCAGCCCGGCCAGCGCCCCCAGGGCCCGCGCGGTCCACACCCGCCCTATCGCAGGACGCCGCATCACATCGAACCGGAGGTGATGGTGAAGACGTCGTTCGGCTCGACCACCAGATCCCAGGCGAGCTTCAGCGCCACCGCCACGACCAGGGAAGCGAGCATCAGCCGCGCCTGCTCGCCGCGCAGCTTGCCGCTGAACTTGGTGCCGAACTGCGCGCCGATCACGCCGCCGACCAGCAGCAGCAGCGCCAGCATCACGTCCACCGTCTGGTTGGTGGCGGCCTGCAACAGCGTCGCCATGGCCGTGGTGAAGATGATCTGGAACAGCGAGGTTCCGGCCACCAGCCCCGTGGGCATGTTCAGCAGGTAGATCATCGCCGGCACCAGGATGAAGCCGCCGCCGATGCCCATGATCGCCACCAGCATGCCGCCGACCGCGCCGATGCCCGCCGGCAACAGCGCGGAGATGTAGAGCTTCGAGCGATGGAACCGCATCTTCAGCGGCAGCCCGTGCAGCCAGATGTGCCGGTGCAGCTTGCCGCGCCGGGCGGTGGGGGCGCGGCGGCGGATCAGCGCGCGGCTGCTTTCCACCAGCATCATCGACCCGATGCCGCCCAGGAAGAAGACGTAGGCCAGCGTGATCGCCACGTCGATCTGGCCGATCCGCTGCAACAGGCCGAAGATCCAGACGCCCACGACGGTGCCGACCAGACCGCCCAGCAGCATGACGACGCCGAGCTTCACGTCCACGTTGCCGCGCCGCCAGTGGGCCAGCACGCCGGACACGCTGGCGGCGACCAGCTGGTTGGCCTGGGTTCCCACCGCGACGGCGGGCGGCACGCCGATGAAGATCAGAAGCGGCGTCATCAGAAAGCCGCCGCCGACGCCGAACAGCCCGGACAGAAAGCCGACCACCCCGCCCATGCCGAGCACGAGCAGCGCGTTGACCGACATCTCGGCAATCGGCAGGTAGACTTGCATGCGGGGCGGGGCCGGCGAACGGAAATCGTCCGCCAGCTTACCCCACGGGGTGACGTGGGGGCAATCGCCCCTGGCCGTTGAGGCCCCGCGCGCCCATGCGCGCGAAGGCAAGGGGCCGGACGGCCCCGCCCGCCGTTTGAGGGCGATAAAAAGGTGGGCGATCAGCCCACCAGCACGCCCTTGCTCTTCACCAGCTCGGCGAGGTTCACCTCCGGCCGGGCGCCGACGTGGCTGATGATCTCCGCCGCCGCGATGGCGCCCAGGCGCCCGCACACCGCCGGGGCCAGACCGCGCGTGTAGCCGTAGAGGAAGCCCGAGGCGTAGAGGTCGCCCGCACCCGTGGTGTCCACCACGCGGTCGACCGGTTCGGCCGGAACCTCGACCACCTCACCGCCGGAGACGATGACGGCACCCTTCTCGCTGCGGGTCAGGGCGGCGACCTTGCCCAGCCGCCTGACGGCGTCCAGCGCGTCCTCGAACCGGTCGGTCTTGTAGAGCGCGCCGATCTCGTGCTCGTTGGCGAACAGGATGTCCACATGGTTCTCGACCAGATCGAGGAACTCCGCGTGGTGGCGGTGGACGCAGAAGCTGTCGGACAGGGACAGCGACACCTTGCGCCCGGCGCCGTGGGCGATCCGGGCGGCCTTGCGGAAGGCTTCCTTCGCCCGCGGCGGATCCCACAGGTAGCCTTCCATGTAGGTGACCTGCGAGTTGGCGATCAGCGCCTCGTCGATGTCCTCCGGCCCCAGCTCCACGCAGGCGCCGAGGAAGGTGTTCATGGACCGCTGGGCGTCCGGCGTCACCAGGATCAGGCAGCGCGCGGTCGGGGCGCCGCCGTGTCCGGCCTCGGTCTCGAAATGCACGCCGGCGGCGTGGATGTCGTGGCGGAAGACCTGGCCCAGCTGGTCGCCATGGACCTTGCCGATGTAGGCCCCCTTGCCGCCGAGGAAGGCGATGCCCGCCATGGTGTTGCCGGCCGACCCGCCGGACACCTCGACGCCCGGACCCATGCGGCCGTACAGCTCCTCCGCACGGGCGGCGTCGATCAGGGTCATGGCCCCCTTCTCGATGCCGTTGGCGGACAGGAAGGCGTCATCGGCATGCGCGATGACATCGACGATGGCGTTGCCGATGCCGGTGACGTCGAATTCGGCCGAGGCCATGGGCGCTCCTTTTTTTCGGAAAGATTCATGTGTGGAACTTGGCCGCGAGTATAGCGGCGGCGCATCGCATCACAAGCGCGCCAATCGCAGGCACGCCACATACTTGCATCATGAAAGTCACTTCGTTAGGGTGCCCCCATGCGACGGAAGAGTCTGGCTGACGCCCCCTGCCCCCTCGCCCGCGGCCTGGACGAGGTCGGCGAGTGGTGGTCCATCCTGATCCTGCGCGACGCCTTTCGCGGCCTGACCCGTTTCGACGAGTTCCAGCGCAGCATCGGCATCGCCACCAACATACTGACGCGCCGCCTGCAAACGCTGGTGGACGCCGGCCTGCTGGAACGCCGCCCCTACCAGGACCGACCCGTCCGCTACGAGTACCGGCTGACCGACAAGGGCCGCGACTTCCTGCCGGTGGTGGTGACGTTGGCCGACTGGGGCCGCCGCTGGGTGCTGCCGGAGGGGGCCTTCCGCTTCGTCTCGACCGAAACCGGCCGGACCGTCGAGCCGGCGCTGATCGACCGCAACACGGGCGCGCCCATCACCGCCGGGTCGATCCGCACCGAATTCCCGAACCAGAAAGACAGTGGAGAAGAACCATGAGACGGGTGGTCGTCACGGGCCTCGGCGCCGTCACGCCGCTGGGCGTGGGGGTGGAGCGCAGCTGGCGCCGCATCCTGAACGGCGACAGCGGCATCCGTGCGGTCAGCGGCATCGACGTCGCGGACCTGCCCTGCCGCATCGCCGCCCAGGTCCCAACAGAGGGCGATGGCGCCTTCGATCCCGACGCCATCGTCCCGCCGAAGGACCAGCGCAAGATGGACCGCTTCATTCTGCTGGCCCTGGCCGCCGCGGAGGAGGCGGTGACCAGCGCCGGCTGGCGCCCCACCGACGCGGAATCGCTGGAGCGCACCGGCGTGCTGATCGGCTCCGGCATCGGCGGCCTGCCCGGCCTTGCCGAGGGCGCGGTGACGCTGCACGAAAAGGGGCCGCGCCGCATCTCCCCCTTCTTCATTCCAGCGAACCTCATCAACCTTGCGGCCGGGCATGTCTCCATCCGCCACGGCTTCAAGGGGCCGAACCACGCGGTGGTCACCGCCTGCGCCACTGGCGCGCACGCCATCGGCGACGCAGCGCGGCTGATCGCCTTCGACGACGCCGACGTCATGCTGGCCGGCGGGACCGAGGCGGCGGTGTCGCGCCTCGGGCTGGCCGGTTTCTGCGCCTCGCGCGCCATGTCCACCGGCTTCAACGACGACCCGCAGCGCGCCTCCCGCCCCTGGGACCGCGACCGCGACGGCTTCGTCATGGGCGAAGGGGCCGGCGTCGTGGTGCTGGAGGAGCTGGAGCACGCCAAGCGGCGCGGCGCCCCCATCATCGCCGAAGTGGTCGGCTACGGCCTGTCGGGCGACGCCTACCACATCACGGCGCCCAGCGAAGACGGTGACGGCGCCTTCCGCGCCATGCGTGCGGCGCTGGCCCGTGCCGGCCTGAACCCGGACCAAGTCGATTACGTCAACGCCCACGCCACATCCACCCCGGCCGGCGACCCGGTGGAGATCGCGGCGGTCAAGCGCCTGTTCGGCGCCCACGCCCCGGCCCTGTCCATGTCCTCGACCAAGTCGGCGACCGGTCATCTGCTGGGTGCTGCGGGGGCGGTGGAGGCGATCTTCGCCATGCTGTCGATCCGCGACCAAGTGACGCCCCCGACCCTGAACCTCGACGCGCCGTCGGAGGGCTGCGACCTCGACCTCGTCCCGCACCGGGCGAAGCAGCGGCGGGTGCGCCATGCCCTGTCCAACAGCTTCGGCTTCGGCGGGACCAACGCGGCGCTGGTCTTCGCCCCACCGCCGTAAGGCGCGGGCGGGTCTGGAACGACGGCGAGGGGCGGCGTAGATAAGCAGCGCCTGTCCAAAAGGGCTTGCGCCAGGAAACATCCATGATCCGGAACCGTCCATGATCCGCGCCCTGCTTCTCGCCATCGCCCAGCTGTCCGATCCGGCCTCGCGCCGGGTGGTGTGGATCGGCGTCCTGTCCGCCGTCGCGGCCTTCGGGCTGCTGGCCGGGACGGTGTGGTGGGCGCTGTTCCACACGGTGCTGACCGATTACGCCTGGGTGGACCGGGCGCTGGACCTGCTGGGCGGGCTGGCGGTTCTGGTGCTCGCCTGGCTGCTGTTCCCGGCGACGGTCGGCATGGTGTCCAGCTTCTTCCTGGACGAGGTCGTGCGGGCGGTGGAGCGGCGCCATTACCCGCATTTGCCCCCGGCCCGGCAGACGGGGATCGCCGAAGAACTCGGCACCGCGATCCGCTTCTTCGCCGTGGTGTTGCTGGTGAACCTGTTCGCCCTGCCGCTGTACTTGCTGGTGCCGGGATTGAATTTGTTGGTCTTCTACACCGTCAACGGTTATCTGCTGGGCCGCGAATATTTCGAAATGGTGGCGGTCCGCCGGCTGGAACGGAAAGAGGCCGGCTACCTGCGGCGCACCCAGCCGTTGAAACCATTTTTGGCTGGTGTCGTAATCGCCTTTCTTTCGACGATCCCTTTCGTCAACCTGCTGGTGCCGGTGATCGCGAGCGCCTTCATGGTCCACGTCTTCCAGACCATGGCACGGCCGTCCAGCCCGTGAAAGCCCACTTGCGGCCGGCCGGATGACCGTGTTAACCCGCTTGGGTGGCATTTTTCGACCGGTTCCGATCGGAGCGCCCGTCGTCCGAAGCCGCCTTGATGACCTGACTGAACTCGACCTGACTGACCAGGGGATCAACGTTCATGCTGTTCGGACGAAAGAATCCGCCCGTCGGTGCGCCGAAGACCGAAAGCGCCGACGCGGCCCGCGTGGCCGCACCGGAGGCGGGCGCCGCCGAGCCCTCGGTACCCCCCGCCGCAACGGCGTCGCCGCTCTCCTCCCTGAACGCGGCCCCGGCGGCGGTTCCGGCCTCTCCGGCAACGTCCGCGCCGACGTCCTCCCCGGCTGTTCCGCAGGCCACGGCTCCGCAGACCCCGGCACCGACCCACCGCCCGCCGTTTTCCGACAAGGGACCCGAGATGAACACCAGCACCCCGAAGCCGCCGACCGGCGCCTCCATCCCCGGTGCCAGCTTCAAGCCGACCGACATTCCGCGCCGCACGGTCGATCTGCCGGGCACCGCCCCGCGCCGGCCGGACGGTTTCGGCGCGCCGATCGCCCCGACGCCCGTGGCTCCGGCCCCGATCGCTCCGGCGCCGTCCGCCTCGCTGCCGTCCGACCACCGCCGCCTGATCGTCGGCCGCGACATTTCGCTGAACGGTGAGATCGGGTCCTGCGACGTGCTGGTGGTCGAGGGCACCGTGGAAGCCAAGCTGCGCGACGGCCGCTCCATCGAGATCGCCGACACCGGCCTGTTCAAGGGTTCGGTCGAGATCGACGAGGCCGACATCGGCGGCCGCTTCGAAGGCGACATCACCGTGCGCGGCCGCCTGACCGTGCGTTCGACCGGCAAGATCACCGGCTCGATCAAGTTCGGTGAGCTGGCGGTCGAGGCCGGCGGCGTGCTGTCCGGCGACATCCAGCAGGTGACCGCCGCGTCGAAGGCGGCCCCGGCGACCGCTCCGGCCGCCCCGTCCCTCTCGGTCGTCGACAGCGAGTAAGCGCCGCGCCACCGCCAAAACGGAAAAGCCGAAACCGAAAAGCCCGGCCGGACCACAGTCCGCGCCGGGCTTTTTCTCGTCCGCTCAACGCCGGCCGCGGCGTTCAGGCCGCCTTCACCGCCGACAGGAACACCTCCACCTTCGACTTCAGCACGCCGGCCTGACCCGACAGGGTGTCGGCCGCGCCAAGAACCTGATGCGCCGCCGCACCGGTGTCGGCGGCGGAACGGTTGACGCCGACGATGTTGCTCGACACCTCCTGGGTTCCCTGGGCCGCCTGCTGAACGTTCCGGGCGATTTCCTGCGTGGCCGCCTGCTGCTCTTCCACCGCCGCGGCGATGGTGCCGGAGACGTCGCTGATGCGGCGGATCGTTTCCATGATGGCGGCGATGGACGACACCGCGCCCTGCGCCTCGTCCTGGATCGAGGTCACCTTGCCGGCGATCTCATCCGTGGCGCGCGTCGTCTGGTCGGCCAGGGCCTTGACCTCCGACGCCACGACGGCGAAGCCCTTGCCCATTTCGCCGGCCCGCGCCGCCTCGATGGTGGCGTTCAGCGCCAGAAGCCGCGTCTGCGAGGCGATCTGCATGATCAGGTCGATAACCTTGGCGATCTCCTCGGAGGCGGAGGCCAGCCCGCGCATGGCTTCGTCGGTGCGTCCAGCCTGCGCCACCGCCTCGCCGGCGATGACGGCGGACTGGGCGACCTGACGGCTGATTTCCTGCACGGAGGCGGCCAGCTCCTCCGTGGCGGTGGCGACGGTCTGCACGTTGGCCGAGGCCTGTTCGGAGGCCGCCGCCACGGCCGTGGACTGGCGCGTCGTCTGCTCCGCGTTCGCCGAAAGCTGGCTGGCGGTTCCCTGCATCTGCACCGCCGCGGACGAGACCTCGCCCAGAACCGCGCTGGCGTCGCGGTCGAAGCGGCCGGTCAGCTCCTCGATGGCGCGGGCACGCCGCTCGCGGGCGGCCTGCTCGACGCGCTCGCGCTCGGCGGCCTCGCTGGCGGCCACCATGCCTTGCTTGAAGACCAGCACGGCCTGCGCCATCACGCCGATCTCGTCGCGCCGCCCGGTCGCCGGAATGGCGGCGCCATGATCGCCGCCGGCCAGCCGGCGCATCGCGTCGGTCATGCTCGTCAGCGGCCCCACGATGGAACGCGACGTCAGCAGCACCGCGCCCGCCGCGATCGCCAGCCCCAGCGCCAGCATGACCATCTGCGACAGCATCAGGCGGTCGGCCGCGACCAGCATGTCGTTCGCTTCGCTTTCCAGCAGGGTTCGCTGGCTGTTGGCGATGCCTTCCACCGTCTGGCCGGCGGCGTCCTTGCCTCCGGCCAACAGCAGCCGCAACCGGGTCGCCAGCGGCATCATTTCCTCGGTGAGGACCCGGATGGCGCTTGCACGGTCGGCGGCGAGGGCGGCCATTTCGGCGGTGTCCTGCGCCTTGCGCAACGCATCGAGCAGCGGTTTCACCTCGGCCCAGGCGCGCCGGTTGGCGTCGAGAGGCCAGGCGGGGGACATGCGGTCCATGTCCAGGCGCAGGCGGTCGATTTCCGCCCAGCTCGCGGCCCGCTCGGTCCGCGCCGCCGGGTTTCCGGTCAGCAGGAAACCGCGCATGGACGCGAGCGATTCCGTCAGGCTTGCGTATATGGCGTTGCTGGCCAGGGCCGTGGGCATGCGCACCTCAGCGATGGTGGTCGCCATCTGTTTGCTGCCGCCGGTCATCACCAACGACGCGCCGACGTTCACCACCAGCAGCGCGATCACGGCGGCGAAGCCGATCAGCAAGCGCCACCCAATGCGCAGGTTATTGTACCAAGTCATTCTCGTCTTTCCATGCTAACCGCCCGGCGGCGGCCGAATTCTCCGTTGCCGTTTGTTCCGGCTTATCTCGTGTTCCGTAGGTCGAAGTATCGAGAACGGAAATTAACGAACTGTTTCACTCAGGTATTTTGTGGGTAATGACGGGGTGGAATGGCGGAAATACAGGCGGATCGCGCAGCGTTAGAAGGGCTGCGCGTCCGGAACGGCCATCATGACTCGCGGATTACCTGTTGTAGGAGGATGGGGCGCACACCGCTTGCGACCGCCCACCAGGACTGTGGGCAGCCGGCGTCCGACCCGTTTCCCTCACCGGGAAACGGGCGCCCGACCGGATCGGACGTCCTCTTCAGGCGATATCAGCCTTGGTCTTTTCCTTGAACCCGCACAAATCACTCACCGGACAGGTCGGACAATCGGGCTTGCGGGCCTTGCACACATAGCGCCCGTGCAGGATCAGCCAGTGGTGCGCGTGACGGCGGTAGGGCTTCGGCACCACCTTCAGCAGCTTCTGCTCCACGGCGTCCGGCGTCTTACCCGGCGCCATGGTCGTGCGGTTGCCGACGCGGAAGATGTGGGTGTCCACCGCCATCGTCTCCTCGCCGAAGGCGACGTTCAGGACCACGTTGGCCGTCTTGCGCCCGACGCCGGGCAGCGTCTCCAGCACCTCGCGGTCGCGCGGCACCTCGCCCCCGAAGTCCTTCACCAGGATCTCCGACAGCTTGATGACGTTCTTGGCCTTGGTGTTGAACAGGCCGATGGTCTTGATGTAGCCGCGCAGCCGTTCCTCGCCCAGATCGATCATCTGTTGCGGAGTCGTAACGACCTGGAACAGCGGGCCCGTGGCCTTGTTGACGCCAACGTCGGTGGCCTGTGCGGACAGGACGACGGCGACCAGCAGCGTGTAGGGGTTGACGTATTCCAGCTCGCTCTTCGGCTCCGGATTGGCGGCGCTGAGGCGGCGGAAGAACTCTTCGATGGCGGCGGGCTTCATGATGGCCGGAAGGATAACCGCAGCCGCCCCCCACAGGCAAACGGTCGCTTTACCGGCCGTTCAAAGGCGTATTAGGTTCGTCATATGACCATGGCCCGCGCTCCCCGCGTGTTCTTCGACGCGATCCTGCATCCCCACCGCAGCCTGGGGCGCCGGGGCTTCCGCGT